>WTZT01000007.1 GCA_009889685.1 Candidatus Hikarchaeia archaeon HikBin4 | reverse complement strand
GATGAACCACTTTTCGAAACTCCCGAAAAGTGCCCACGATTTTCAGCATTTTCAGCTTATTTTTCCAGGGTTAAAACGCTTCCTCAAGAGATGGTTCTATGAGTTTCGGGGACGCGTCACAGATACCGAAGAACACCAATTTGTCAAGGTGTTCGATTACTCCAAGGAAATAAAACCGTGTTAAACGCTGACGATAAAAAATGACGTTGACAAAGTAGTATCTATTGCCCAGAGATGGGCTACGGACTTTGTCAACTAATTTAGTGACATTTCGTGCTTTCTTAACAAAAGTGCGACACGCCACTGGATCTTTATTGATTTCAGTGAATATAAAGCCTGGGAAGATTCAGAGGTTTAGTCATTTTTGCCGGATGAGCCATGACAGGAAAACGATCGACGTTGTTTTTAACAAAGAGGGCGTAAGACGTGTATGGCTAGAGTGATTATGAAAGATGCCCACGCTTCACATAAAGTTCAAGTGGTTGATGACGAAGGAAATACTAGATTAAGAGGGATTTGCATGTGTGGTTTATCATCCAATCTTCCATTCTGTAATGGGTCTCATCGAAAAACCGAAGATGAAGAGGAAGGGGTATTGTACAGGTACAATGAAGACGGGACTAGAGAAGAATGTTCGATTCAAATTGAATGATAGAAATCAATGGTTAAGTGGTTAGAAGCCGTAAGGTAGTTTGTAATGAGTAATGCAGCAGAGGATTATTTGCGTGAAACGGATACAAGCGCGCGGTTTGACTTCAAAAAAGAAGAAAAATATGCATTTCGGGCGGGGAAGGGACTCACAGAAGATACCGTCAGAGTAATTTCAGAAGATAAAGATGAACCAGAATGGATGTTAAATCGCAGATTGAGATCATTGAAGTTTTGGGAAGCTTTACCAATGCCAACTGGCTGGCAGGGACAGCCTGATTTATCAGAAGTAGATGTTGATGAGATAATCCCATATATTCGACCGGATGTGGAAGTTAGAGGAGGTGTCAAAAACTGGGACGACTTGCCTGATGAAATAAAAGATACATTTGATAAATTAGGTATTCCAGAAGCTGAACGAACATCTCTTGCAGGCGTTGGTGCACAATATGAATCTGAAATTGTATATCAAAATATGAGTACAGAATGGGAAGAAAAAGGAGTCATATTCATGGATATGGATAGGGCGGTTCGAGAACATCCAGACATAGTACAAGAATACTTTATGACCAAATGCGTTCCTCCAAGCGATAATAAATTTGCAGCGTTGCATGGAGCAATTTGGTCAGGAGGTTCATTTGTGTACGTCCCAGAGGATATCCAAGTCCAAATGCCAGTACAAGCTTACTTCCGAATGAACTCTGCAGGGATGGGTCAATTTGAACATACTTTAATAATAGCAGAACCTGGGTCAGAAGTGCACTACATAGAAGGGTGTTCGGCCCCAAGGTACTCGGCTTTTAATTTGCACTCGGGTTGTGTAGAAGTTTTTGTCAAGGATCGTGCCCACGTCCAATATTCTACTGTGCAAAATTGGTCGAAGAACACGTATAATTTGAACACCAAACGCGCGATAGTAGATACAGAAGGTCGTATGGAGTGGATTTCGGGGTCGATAGGGTCGAAAGCCACTATGCTATACCCATGTACAATTCTCAAAGGAAGAGGGGCAACAGACACACATATGACAATAGCCTTTGCTAGCGCTGGTCAAAATATCGACACGGGTGCAAAAGTGTATCATAATGCACCAGATACTAAATCCAGTATAGAATCCAAATCTATTTCCAAAGACGGGGGAAGGACGAATTATAGAGGATTGGTTCATATTGCAAAGGGGGCAGTCGGGTCTTCTTCAACAGTTGAATGTGATGCGTTGATGTTCGACAATAAGTCTACGTCAGATACAATGCCTCATGTAGAAATCCATGAGAGTGATGTGCATGTAGCTCATGAAGCGACAGTGGGTAAAATTGGGGATGAAGATATATTCTACTTGCAGTCCAGAGGCCTTTCGCAGTTAGATGCAAAGAAAATGATCGTTGCAGGATTTATTGAACCAATAACGGAATCATTACCGATAGAATATGCTGTTGAACTCAATCGATTGGTAGAGTTGGAGATGGAAGGAAGCCTCGGGTAGTAATTTCTTATATTAAGATCTATTCCGTTTTATTAAAATACTAGTTTAGTGCGTGATTAAACGTGTTCAAATGAGTCGTCGCCCATACCGTCGCTAGGGCCTTTAGATAGATCCCCAGCTGCAATGATATCGTCGATTCGAAGGACAAGATCTGTTGCTTCTTGGGCACTAGAAATCGCTTGAGTTTTGACACGAAGTGGTTCTACAACACCTTCCGCCAACATATCTGCAACTCCACCTTCAATGACAGAGAGTCCAGCATGTATACCGCCTGCAGTATGTTGTGCCCGTAGATCGACTATAGAATCTATCGGATCTAATCCACTATTGATGGCTAGGGTTCGGGGGATGGCTTCAACTGCATCTGCAAAAGCTTCAATTGCAAGTTGTTCCCTACCACCAACGGAATCTGCATAACTCCTCAAGGATAAAGAAATTTCGACCTCAGGAGATCCGCCTCCAGCGAGAACTTTTCCATCTTGAATAGTCACTCTAACGACTTCGAGTGCATCATTTAGAGCCCGTCCTACTTCTTCTACAACATGTTCGGTTCCTCCTCGTAGAATGAGAGATACGCTTTTTGGATTGTCACATTCGACAACAAAAATCATTTCGTCTCCTCCTATTTTTCTTTGTTCCACTAGTCCAACAGATCCCAAATCTTCTTGAGAGATGTCGGTTATTTTAGAGACAACTTTTGCCCCTGTTGCTCGAGATAGTTTTGTTAAATCGCTCTTTTTCGTCCGTCTAACGGCAAGAACTCCGGCTTTCGCAAGATAGTGTTGTGCGATATCGTCGATGCCTTTCTGGACGAATACAACGTTTGCTCCAGAATCTACGACTGCATTTACTAGATCCTTCATATGTTGTTCTTCTGCGTCGAGGAATTGTTGTAATTGGCTGGGATCGGAGACATTTATTTCTGCATCAGTCTCAGTCTCAGCAATTTCAATTGCAGTCCCCAACAAAGCTATTTTCGCCCCTGTAACTTTGGTGGGCATGTTTTCATGGACAGGTTCTTTGTCTATCAATACGCCCTCAATTAATTCAGAGTCCTCGATAGACCCGGTGGAGACTGTTTCTATTTTAACATTATCTAAATCGATTCGACCGTCTTCTTCGATCGCCTGTATTGTTCTGACAGCGAGGTCGGCTAGATGGTCGTGTGAATCGCCAACACCTTTTCCAGTCATGGAGGTTTTTGCTATTTTTAGCAGGGTTTCTGTTTCAGTTGGGGCAACATCGATAGCGAGTTTGTCGAGAACTCCACGGGCATGTTTAGCAGCAAGTCGGTACCCAGAAACAATTGTGGTGGGATGTATATCTTCATCTAACAGTCCTTCTGCTTTGAGAAGTAGCTCCCCTGTTAAAACAACTGCAGTAGTAGTGCCATCTCCAGCTTCTTCTTCTTGAGAATCAGCGACCTCGACTATCATTTGCGCAGTGGGATGTTCAATATCCATTTCAGAAAGGATAGTGGCGCCATCGTTTGTTATCACAACTTCTCCGAGAGAGTCTACGAGCATTTTGTCCATTCCTCTTGGACCTAATGTAGATCTCACAGCCTCTGCAACTGCCTTTCCCGCAGCAATGTTCATTCTCTGTGCATCTCTACCGCTTGTTTGTTGACTGTCCGCACTCAGGACAATTATAGGTTGATAGGCCATTTTAGTTAATTCCGAAAATCTTCAATATATTCAGTTGTTATAGAGTTAAGGTTCTACATAAAACTTTCGTTAAGAGAAATAATCATTTAAGACCCCACACGTCCAATAATAAATCGATATGAAAGAGTTTGAATGGGGGAAAAATCCGGCACTTTTGATTATTGATGTGACCCGGGCACTAGCTGATGAAGAAGTAAAGAGTTCACATCAACCTTGCGTTGAGGCCGCAGTAGCCATACAGAAACTACTAACAAATGCGCGGATGAGAAAGATACCAATAATATTTACGAAAGGTGGAAAGCTTTCCCACACGAGTAGTGGCATACCATTAACGGATGTCGAACGTGGGGGCTGGGCGAAGAAAAATGGAATCCGAACTGAGAGTGAAGAAACGGCGAGACCATATATGGAAATTTTACCTGAATTTGCCCCAAATCAAGAGGAAATAGTTTTAGAAAAAAGCAGATCAAGTGCGTTCTTTAAAACTATGTTGGACACATACCTCTCATCGATGAAAATTGATACAGTTATTGTGACAGGAATGATGACATCTGGTTGCATTCGTGCTACCGTAACAGATGCATTTTCAAATGACCTCAATATAATACTCCCCGAAGAATGCGTTGCGGATAAGCGAATTGAAGCTCATGAATACCACATGGAAGAAATGGGTTTAAAATATGGTAAAGTGGAAAAAATGCAAGATGTGATAGACTACATTAAACAGATATCTTAATTTAACTCGTTTTCAAGCATTTGCTCAATTCGATCCAATCCTAGTTTGAGTTGTTCAATACTAGTTGCTGTGCTGATTCGAAGGAAGGATCCCTCGGCTTCAAATCCACTTCCAGGGACGGTGACCACACCATAATCCATGAGGAGTCGCTTTGCGATGTCGGAATCGGACCCATCTAAGGAACCTACATCAAGGAATGCATATATGGCCCCATTGGGCTTTGGACAGGAAACCGATTGCATTTTTTCGATTCTATTTACTACATAATCTCGACGTGATTGGAATTCTTTTTTCATTGCGTTGATAGGGACCTGATCTCCAGTAATAGCTTCTAATGCTGCCATTTGAGATACACTTGAGGCGGAAGAAGTAGTGCTTTGGTGGAGTTTTGTGGCAGCCGCTATTATATCTTTATTCCCAGCCAGCCAGCCTAGCCGCCAACCAGTCATTGCGTATTTTTTAGAACATGAATTTACGACTAAGATATTTTCTGGATGGTCAACATAGGAAACTATACTATCGGCGTCGCCTTCATATATCAATCCTTCGTAGACATCGTCTGCGATGACGTATGCATTATTGTCTGCAGCAGCAGTTACTACTTCATTTATTGCTTTTCGATTGTAAACAACTCCGGTGGGATTGTTAGGTGAGTTTAGAACAATTGCGGCTGTGTCCTTGGTTATTGATTTGATTAATAAATCAGAATCTAATTGAAAACCATTTGATTGGGGAAGTTTGACAAGAATTGACTTTCCTCCTGCTAGTTGAACTTGTGAGAAATAATTTGGCCAGCAAGGAGTGGGAAATAGAACTTCAGATCCGGGGTCGACTGTTGCGAGCAACGCAAAACAAAGGGCCTGCATTGCCCCGTTGGTTACAACTATTTCAGAAACGGGGTCGAAAATGGCTTTATTTTCCGATAGCATTTTTTGAGAGATGGCCTCCCTTAACTCGAGAAATCCAGCGTTTTGAGTATAATGTGTTGCCCCGCCCTTAGCTGCGTTTGCAGCGGCTTCGATTATATGAGAAGGTGTGGTAAAATCGGGTTCTCCAATTGCTAGACTCACTAGATCGTCGCCCTCATATTGAGAAGCTAGATTGGCCATTTCTCTGATGGGAGATGATTTAGAGGATAATGCAAGTCTAGAGAGAGGAAGATTATTAGTAGAATTCATTTCTATAGATTGTTATGTTTCATTACAACTAAAAAGGGTTTCCTAGGATAAAAGGGAAAAACTTATAAAATAAAAATTGAATAGTTACTCTAGAACGGTTTCTTTTTCTGTAGATTCAACGCCAGTAATTACTTCACGCCATTTGTTGATTATCTCTTCGGTGTATTCACGGGGGGCCTCTGCAACTTTGGGGAAGGTATGTAGACGTTCGTAAGGAATAGTTGCATCAATTAAAGCACGAGAATTGAAAGTCAAATTTTTCATCCCAGGCTCGGTTCCTGCAAATTCAACGAGTGGATCTAGAGGCGTACTCCAGGTTCTACGTTGGATTTCTATATCTGTCGCTGGGTCACACCTGGTACTCATTGCCCAAGCGACTTCATCCCAGCTAGTTGGGTCGATATCATCGTCGACAACTACAGTGAATCGGTTTGCATATCCCCCTTCCCTAACATGCTGGGCTATGAATCCTGCTTGGCGTGCGTGGCCAGGGTATCTTTGTTCTATGCAGATAATGTTGAATAATCTAGATCCACCGGCTTCGGTTCTCCAGACACCTTTGACACCAGGAACACCTGCAGCATCTAGGTAATCCCAGGTAGTTGCAGATCTTGACAGTGCTTTATGATAGGAGTAATCATAAGGAGGACGTGCAGGTACAGCACATGTCAGGATAGGATCGGTTCTGTAGTAAATTGCCTCTACGTTTATCAAAGGTTCTTCGTCTGCATCTCTTCCATAATATCCTTGCCATTCTCCGAATGGACCTTCTAGATGTGTAGAATTTGGTTCAATAAATCCTTCCATTACAATTTCTGCATTTGCAGGGAGTGGAAGTCCAGTTACAGGACCTTCCACTACAGGGAATGGGTGTCCTTTGAGTCCACCTGCGTGGGCATATTCACCATATGGATGAGTGTGTTCGATACCAACGGAAGTGTAGAAGAATAAAACAGGGTCTTGACCAAATGAAGCTGCTACGGGGACACGTTCGTCGCGTTTCCAATAATCATCTATATCTAATGCGCCGTGTTTTCCTGGAGAAATGTAAACTCCTGCAGTATTTTTACTGTGTACTTGGACACGGTAAGCTCCTAAGTTTGCTAGCCTACCCAGTCCAGGATTATCGGTGATGAAACTGGTTGCAGTTCCAATATATCTTCCCCCATCGTATTCGTGGTGTTTTGGGACAGGGAATTTGAATAGATCGACATCGTCGCCCCTATCGATGTTTTCCATGACTGGTGCATCTGATGCTTCTACAAATTCGGGGTCAATTGCCTGAACTTTCTCTATTTCTTTTGTCCTTATCCGGTAATCTTGAAGAAATTTCATCTCATGATGATATTTGGGCTCCATTCCGAGGGCGATTGCAAGACGATTCATAGAATTGGTCATCGCATACATAGTTCTAAATCCAGGCTTATAATCCGGAATATTATCGAAAATTGGGGCAGGTACAGGACGAGGGTGATGACGGCAAAGTTCATGTGAAATTGTACTCATTTCACGATCCCAATGTGCATTGTCGATATGAACTACCTCACCGGGTACTTCCTCTACGCGACTTATGAATTCTCTTAATCCGATCCAATCGATGGTGTTTCTACTCATTATATGGTTCAGATTTAGAATAGTGCGGATTTATAACTTATTAAATGAGATCAGAGTGTTAATCATTGTCAAGTATTGCCTTTAAAATTCTCTCAGGAGTGATAGGAATGATATTCATATCGATTCCAATTGCATCATAAATAGCATTGCCTATTGCAGGAGCTGCTGCCATAACACCCATCTCTCCTACTCCTTTTGCCCCGTACGGTCCAGAAGTTTCGTTGGATTCCAAAATAATGGTTGTAGAGTCAAAATCTAACTCAGATGCTGTGGGAATACGGTAATCCTTGAAATTGGAATTGATAATGTGTCCATTTTCATAGATAACTTCCTCATATAGGGCACTAGAAATACCTTGGGCAGTCCCTCCTTCTAATTGCTGCTCTACTATAGAGGGGTTGATTGCTTTCCCTACGTCGCAAGCTGTGCAGAAATGGAGTACTTTCACTAAGCCAGTTAGGTTGTTGATAGCAACAATTGCTGCTTGTCCTATTGGCGTCCAGAAGGCATGGTATTCACCAGAAACACGAGAATCGAATATGGCAGTGTGGGATAAATCATTTTGGTGAAGTGGGGAGTCTTCGTGGTTTTTAGGGAAAAAATCATTGAGAGAGATAGATTTATTCGGAGATTTTATTGGAGAAATGGTACCTTCGCTTGATAGTGAGAGTTGTTCGGTGGGGATGTCATTGAAAAAATGCGAAGAAGCTATGTTAAACACTTTTTCTTTTATTTCAGATAAGGCCAGTTTTAGAGCGTTTCCCGCATGATAAGTATACCTACTCCCAGTGGGTCCTGGGTCTAATGGAACGACTTCGGAGTCACCAGCTATTATCTTAATATGAGAAGGGTCGAGTCCAAATTCTTCTGCAGCTATTTGAGTAAGCATTGATTCTGATCCTTGGCCTATGTCGGGTGCCCCCGTGCTGATTTCAATTAAAGGGCCATGTTTTAATCTAGCAGAAATGGAAGTGCGTAAACGGGAAACGGGTTTATTTCCATAAGCAAATCCAGTTCCAAATGTCCATTCAGGAGAAGGGTAAATGGATTTCAAATAAGATAGGTCTAATCCGCGTAAATGGTAGATTGGTAAACGCAAACATCCTTCGGTGTCATTAGGTCCGAGAGTTTCTCCAATTGCATTTTGATCACCTTCTCTAAGGATGTTTTTTGCGCGGAAATCTAGAGGGTCCAATCCTAGTTTATGTGCAGTTTTGTCCATATGACGCTCCAAGGCCCAATTTACTTCTGGTTTCCCAAATCCGCGAAATGCTGCTGCAGGGGGGAGATTGGTATAGACAGCATCGCAATGCCATTTTACCGCGCCTATATGGTAAGAACCATATACTACATGCGGTAGTCCACGAACCATCCTAATGGCCTCTTCGTTGTAGGCACCCACATTAAATTTGATTGAAACTTCACGTGCTAGAAGCTTTCCATCTTTAGAAACCCCATCTTTAACGTGTGTTTGAACGTTGGTTCGGCTCAATAAAAATTCGTCTGCGCGTGAGAAAGATAATCGAACGGGTCTATCGAAGTGCAGGGCTGCTGCAACTATACGTGGTTCTATAAACGCAGTTTCCTTATTGCCAAATCCGCCGCCCACATAAAAGGTTTTTACAGCTATATTGTCTGCGGACAAAGTAGGGTAGACTTCGAGTAATTCTTTTTTTACTTGGTGAGGAACTTGGTGAGAAGTCCAGATGAGCAATTGTTCAGGGGTGTTATGGGCAATTGCTACATGAGGTTCCATGCAACAATTCTGGAAAGCTTTGGACTCATATGTTGCCTCTACTATCAAATCTGAAGATTTAAATTGGGATTCTAAATCTCCAGAAGAACCATCTACTACATATAGTAAATTGGGGGGACAGTCTTCTGAATTAGACATATGGGTTATTTGTTGGTGTCGTGGATCATCCCCCGAAACTGCGACTTCATAGTCTCGAATAGCGTCGTGGACTATGGCAGGAGGTGCTGTAGAAAGGGCTTCTTCAAAAGAAAAAATTCCAGGAAGGGGTTTGTATTTAATTTTTACCCGAGTGAGTGCTTCTTCTGCTATTTTTTCTGTTTCAGCAACGACAATTCCGATTGGCTCACCTACGTACCGAACTTTATCAATGGCAAAAATGGGTTGGTCCAAGATGAATTGCCCTCTACGGGTAGAAGGGACATCATCTGAAGTAAAAATTCCTACAACACCCTCTAAAATAACTGCCTTTGAGATGTCAATGTCAACTATTTCAGCGTGGGAATGCGTGCTTTGGATGAGTTTTGCATACAGCAAGTCGTCTGGGAAAAAATCCATCACATATTGGGCACTTCCCGTTACTTTCGTTTTGGCATCAGGACGGGGGAGGGATTTCCCCACATAGTGGATTTTTTCGGGAGATCGTTCCACGTGTTTGAGGCTAGAGCTCATTAGCGTTCCTCTAAGATAGCCAGATAGAAGCATATATCTATAAATAAAAGGTTTTGTAGGATATGGCAACAGGAGATCCAGAAAAACTTAAAGGAGATGTTGCGGTGATAACAGGTGCGGGTAGGAATATTGGGCGTAAAACTGCAGAATTATTTGCTAGAGAAGGTGCCAAAATTGCAGTGGTTGATGTTGATGAAGGGCGTGCAGCGGGTACAGTTGAATTGATAAAACAAGCGGGAGGAGAAGCCATATCAGTAATAACAGATGTTACAGATGAAAATCAAGTGAAACAGATGGTGGAATCGGTTGAAAATGAATGGGGACCAATAAGCATTCTTGTTAATAACGTCGCTATTAGTGATCATGATGGTCTTTTTGATCTTTCTGTAGAAACATTTGATCGGGTTTTTGCTGTGAATGTTAGAGGAACTTTTTTGTGCACAAGAGAAGTTGCTAAATCGATGAAAAAGGGAGGTGGTGGGAGAATAGTGAATGTTTCTTCTACCTCTGCGCATCGTAGTAGAACAGATGCCCCAGCATATGCTGCTTCGAAAGCAGCAATAATTAGTTTTTCACGGTCTATGGCTAGAATACTTGCTCCAGAAATACGAGTCAATACACTGTCCCCAACTAGAACGGGGTCTCCAGTGGGAGAAGAAGAAGAAAGATCAGGAAAGGTTGTGGATGCCATATTAGTGGGCAGATGGGGGAAGCCAGAAGATCAAGCTAGAGCGGCGTTATTTCTAGCAGATCCAGAAAATGGATTCATCACAGGGTCTGAACTTGCAGTTGATGGTGGAAGTTTAGTATAACTACAACACACAGTCTAATTTGATTGAATCATAAGCTGATTGTAATCCTAATTTTTCTTCTTTGGAAAGATCCCATTCCACTATTTTAGTAACTTTTTTATTGGAAAATAAAACTGGGACTATTAAGCAAACGTCGTTGAAACCATACTCACCATCCAAAGGCACAGATAAAGGTATAGGGGAAGAAATGTCGTGAGATAATAAGGCCAAAGCTAGCAAAGAAACCCCCCTTCCGGTTACCCATCTTGAAGAATCTTGAGTTCCTCGTAGACGAATGACTTCATACGCAGCATCGCGCACTTGTTCAGTGAGATTTTGACGTTCTTGTAAGGAGAAATTTATATGCTTATTTTGAACTTGTGCTCTGGAGAAAATTGGGACAACATGATCCCCATGCTCTCCGAGAACGGGACAATATACATCAGAAGAAGATACCTGTTTAAGTTGAGAGATATAATATGCCATTCTTGCTTGTTCGGATAATGAGTATCCAACGAAAAACTTTCTTGGCCAATGAGAAGTTTTCCAAAGATGGTAAGTCATTCTATCAAGAGGATTTGTGACAACGATAACGGGGATGGGATTCATTGATTGTAAATAGGTAGCTATCTCGACGATTAATGGTTTATTCAGCTTTAAAAATTCTAGTCTCCAACTCTTAGTGGAAGATCTTTTAGATGAGTCTACAGGACGTGGAAAGCTTGCAGTTATGATCAAAAGATCGGGATTTAGACTGTGCAAGGATTCAAGAGAGATTGTTTTGACTATGTTTGAGTTAGTAAAGGGAAGAAGGGATCCTACAGAATGGCAAAAATGTGCAGAAGAATAAGATAGATCCAAAGAATGTCCATGTGCAGAATTTTGGTCAATATCAACTAAAAAAATCTCAAGTTCGGGGTCCATCACAGATAAAGAATAAGCTATAGTTGATCCGATAGTTCCCGCACCACCAATAATTGCTATTTGCATGAACTTGTGTATACTTCATCGAAAGGAGGGGTAATAATCTTATGGGAATATTGGAATTTGGGGAGGTTAGAACAGATTTATTAAAATATACCAGTAACATTCACAGAAGATAGGAATCATGTTAGAAACGAATGCAATTTTATTTGCTGTTTTGGCTGCATTGTTTGTTGCAACGACATCAATTGCTGTACGATTGGGTACGGAGAGGAGCAAATCATCTGATATTTTGTCAGTGGTTATTGTTGTAAACCTTATTGTGTTTATCCCGCTCGCATTTGCGATTCACTATCCCAATCATGGGCTAACGTTTCGTTCAATGGGGGCATTCATTGTTGCAGGAATCGTCGGGACTGTGTTTGCGAGGTCGTTGTATTATGAAGGGATTCGGCATATTGGTGCGAGTAGAGCAGAACCGATAAAAGCATCAAATACAGTAATTGCGGCCATTGCTGCAGTTATATTGCTGGGTGAAACATTATCATTAGAAAATGTCATGGGGATACTGATGATATTTGCAGGAGTTGTGCTAGTATCTGTGGAAATTGCAACGAATAAAGAAAAATTTAAAGTATCTTGGAGAGGTATTATGATTACATTATTAGCCTCTTTTTTCTTTGCTCTTGATCCTGTTTTCAATAAGATGGGATTGGAAGAAGGAACTCCCATATTAGTTGGGTTGGCACTCAAAGCGACTGCAGGTGCAATTGTTTTCTTTGCATATCTTTGGTGGAGTGGTAAATTGCCAAAGCTGACCGCCATGAAAGATTCACGTTGGCGGTGGATGGTAATTGCAGCCATAGGAAACACAGGATTTTTGATAGCATATTTCCTCGCGATATCGTCTGGCCCAGTGACTATTGTTTTTCCAATAATGCAAACTAGTCCATTGTTAGTCGCAGGGATATCGTTCTTATTCTTGCAGAGGTTAGAAAGAGTTACTCTCAAGTTGGCAATGGGAGCGAGTATTGTGGTTATGGGAGCTGTACTATTGACACTGTTGCCTTTGGCCTGAATAGGGCTGGCATGGGAAGAATTAATTTCAAGATGGGGTTGACTGGATTTTCCAGAGAGAAGCGTACATAGGACTATTTTGTAATAAATCTTCGTGAGTCCCACTTGTAGTTATTTTTCCATCTTCCAATACTATGATTTTATTTGAGTTATGGATTGAAGCGAGACGGTGAGAAATTACAATTGTAATTCGGTCGGGGGAAGAATTAGATAAACTTTCTCGGATGTTAGATTCGGTTTCTGTGTCAAGATATCGTGTTGCCTCATCGATAACAAAAATTGGAGATTGTTTTACCAATGCACGGGCTAATGCTACTCGTTGTCTTTGGCCCC
>WTZT01000069.1 GCA_009889685.1 Candidatus Hikarchaeia archaeon HikBin4 | reverse complement strand
GCTAAGGAGCCCATGCGAACCCCCTCAACAGATGGGTCGCCAATGACGGTTTTGGATAAGCGACTACTCAATGCTGTTTAGAATTGGATTCCCTAACCGTAACTTCTTTCGATAGGCCCTTGATACACGATCAGAGTCTTGTAATCAAAAGAGATGCCGTAGATTCTGTAGACACTACGATAGACAGGTCTACATGGATTAACGGTGTCAATTACGCTGATATCGTTCAGGCCCAATCGATATATCCTGGTGAAATTCTCAGTCCAGTACTATGGAGGAATCCTTTCCTTGCTGATAGTACATCGTTTGAAGGGGCTGAGTTAATGAGGGAATTCACGCCATGGTCTAATGATGCACTAAATGAGTACGAATTGATGGGGATGCCCATAAAATTAACAATCAATTCGATAAATTTGGATTCGCAAATAGTGCCACTAAATATAGTTGACCTCGAAGATAGTCGCTCATATGAAACACCGAAAAATATTGTAGGACATATACCGGAGACCTCTAATCCTGGCGGATCAGGGTCTATGTGGCTTTTTGGGCATCTTGAAAGCCCTATAAGAGGGGAGGGTAACATCTTCAGCAGATTGCCAGAAATTCCTGATCTGCTTCGTCAGGGTAGCTCAGTATACGCAATAGTTGAAAGCATCGATGCTTCATATTTGTACAGAATTACAGAGACACTTACAGTTCACCAGGACGATCTACGCATTGGGGATATAGAAGAAGCGAGTGTTGTTATGGTAACTTGTGTGCCGCGGATAGTATACGATTATCGTTTGTTGGTGATGGGCGAGTTGGTAGGTGTAAAAAGTCAGTATATAGAGTAATGATTGACCAATGAATCTTGATTGTAGATCTATTATCGACTTGGTACCGTGAGCCCGAGGGGATTCTTTTGACTTATATGTCTCTGGGGATGACTCGTAAAAGAAAACAGAGTATTCTGAAACCGAGCACCATTTCCCGTGAACGAGGTTTTTATGTCATCAGTTGAATCTAATTACCGTAAAGAACGAGATTCCATGGGTTCAATGGATGTCCCTAGTTCAGCATATTATGGGGCTTCGACTATGAGGGCAGTCATGAACTTTCCAATAAGTAATCTACGGTTTTCCCGAACTTATATAAGATCGTTGGCTTTGATAAAAGGGGCAGCGAGTCAAGTAAATGTAGAACTAGGATTACTGGGTAAAGTTATAGGAGATGCAGTCTCTGTGGCTGCTGGAGAGGTAGCGCGAGGTGAATTAGATCGCGACTTTGTGATAGATATATTTCAGACTGGGTCTGGTACGTCTACAAATATGAATGCTAATGAAGTTATAGCTAATAGAGCTAGTGAGCTTTTAGGGGCTGCTAGGGGCAAAGGCAAGATCCATCCTAACGATCACGTAAACATGTGTCAAAGCTCAAACGATGTTATACCTACCGCTATACACTTGGCGGCTTTAATTGATATTGAAGAACGGTTAATTCCTAGTTTGAGAGTGTTGGAACAGTCTTTGATGGACAAAAGCGAGAAATTTTGGGGTATAGTCAAGACAGGACGGACCCATCTGCAAGATGCTACCCCATTGCGGTTAGGCCAAGAATTTTATGGGTATGGTGGACAGATTTCACGAGCTATAAAAAGATTAGGGTATGCCCAGTTGGAATTGAATGAAGTGGCTCTCGGTGGAACAGCCGTAGGTACTGGCATCAATGCTCATCCAGAGTTTGCGAAGCGGGTTTGCGCCATTATATCGGAGGATGTTGGAGTAAAAATACAAGAGACAACGAACCATTTTCAAGCCCAAAATACCATCGATGCGATAGTTGTAACAAGTGGGATTCTTAGGACAGTTGGGATAAGTTTGTATAAGATAGCTAACGATATACGATGGCTGGGGTCAGGCCCAAGGGCGGGAATCGGAGAATTAACTTTGCCAGAGGTCCAGCCAGGAAGTTCTATAATGCCGGGAAAGGTGAATCCAGTTATTCCGGAGTCGGTTATTCAAGTGGTTGGACAAGTGATTGGTAATGATACTGCTATATGCAATGCGGGTTACGGTAGCCTGTTTGAACTTAATATGATGCTACCTGTTGCTGCTCACAATTTATTGGAATCTATAAACTTGCTGGCTACATCCTCTAACAATTTTTCCGAACAGTGTATCGTTGGGCTGACTGCCACCGAAAATGGACCTCTAATGGTGGAACGAGGCCTTATGTTGGGGACTGCTCTTGCTCCAGCTGTGGGATATGACAAAGCGGCAGCTATAGCCAAGAAGGCCGCTGAGACTGGTTCAACGATACGAGAAATAGCTCAAGCAGAAACAAGTCTATCTTCAAGCGAATTGGATCGGATATTGAATCCGGAGGAAATGACCGAACCCGGCCTAGGAAGCGGAGTAGGGGGAGGTTGAAGGCTCGAGCCGATACTATGTTGGACAACTATTATCCGTCGCTGGAAAAAGTAAAACAGTTAGCCCAGAAAGGGAATCTAATTCCCATATATAGAACGATCCGTGCCGATCTGGAAACACCAGTGTCGGCCTATCTGAAAGTGGCCCGTCCTCCTTATTCGTTTTTACTTGAAAGTGTAGAGGGAGGGGAAAGGGTTGGTAGGTTTAGCTTTATTGGCACAGAACCGTATCGTGTTTGTTCTACTGGACCGGGGACCGCGCTCGGATCAATAGATCCACTACTGCCGGTGGAACAAGAATTAAATAAGTATACCGTTGTCCCCGTTGAAGGATTACCACCCTTAGATGGTGGTGCAATAGGTTACTTATCCTACGATGTCGTTCACTATTTTGAACCCCGAGTTCCAAAACCAGAACCCAATCCAGTAGGAGTACCAGAGTCGGTGTTCATGTTCATAGATTCTATACTGATTTTTGATCATCTCCAGCACAATATAAAAGTTGTAAGCCATGTTTTGGCCGATGGAAACATTGAAGAGTCATACACAAGGGCTACAGATAAAATCAACATATTAGCTGAACGTTTATCGCAACCTTTAGTACTAAACATAGGTGATAGAAGAACGAGCGGCAAAGAGTCATCGCCCGAGGGCTACTCTTCCAATTTCACCAAAAATAGGTATATGTCTATGGTAAGAAAGGTGAAGAAATATATTTACGCCGGGGATGTAATACAGGCGGTTCCATCGCAGCGACTAACGAGAACAACCTTGGCCTCGCCTTTTGAGATATATCGAGCTTTGAGGATCGTGAATCCATCGCCCTATATGTACTATCTCGATTTAGATGGATTCCAAATCGTTGGCGCATCGCCAGAGATGTTGCTTCAAGTGGAAGACGGTAGGATAGCAACCCATCCTATTGCTGGGACCAGACCTAGGGGAAAAGATCCAGTAGAGGATAAAGCTCTCGAGGAAGAACTTGTGAGCAATGAAAAGGAACGCGCTGAGCACATAATGTTGGTAGATTTGGCCCGAAACGATGTAGGACGAGTGAGCCAGACTGGTAGTGTGCACGTACCTAGACTCATGGGAGTCGATCGTTATTCTCATGTGATGCACTTGGTTTCTAGAGTGGAGGGACTGCTTAGAACTGATTACACAATATTCGACGCTATGAGAGCTTGTTTTCCTGCGGGTACATTGTCAGGAGCTCCGAAAATTAGAGCGATGGAAATAATATCTGAAGTGGAAGGTGAACAACGAGGCCCGTATTCTGGGGCGGTAGGATATTTTAGCTATGCGGGTAATACGGATACAGCTTTAACCATTAGGACATTAGTATATAAAGATGGTGTGGCCTACATACAGGCTGGAGGAGGAATAGTTTCCGATAGCACACCCCAGGAAGAATATGAAGAAACCCTTCATAAAGCTAGCGCTCTACTAAGAGCGATAGAAGCTGCTGAAATTAGGGAACTATAGAATTAATTGTGATATTACTCATAGATAATTACGATAGTTTCACTTATAACTTGTATCAGTTTATTTCCGAACTCGGCGCTAAAGTGGAGGTTATTCGTAATGATAAATTGAGCATAGACGACATATGGGAAATGAACCCAGACGGAATAGTTATATCCCCTGGACCATGCACGCCGTTAAAGGCAGGGATTTCTACTGATATTATATCAAATGTCGGTGGCCATATACCAATTCTAGGTGTGTGCCTGGGTCATCAATCTATTGGATTTTCGTACGGGGCTCGGGTAGACGTTGCTGAAGAAATAATGCACGGGAAGACATCCCTTATTTACCACGACGGTAAGGGAGTGTTTAAGAACTTACAAAATCCATTTGAAGCCATCCGTTATCACTCATTAGTGGTATATAAAGAAAATCTACCAAGCGAACTCGAGATTTCTGCCCAAACTGAAAAAGGTTTGATAATGGGATTAAGGCATAGGACTAAACCTGTTGAAGGGGTACAGTTTCATCCGGAGTCTATTATGTCAGAAGAAGGTCATCACCTGTTGCAAAACTTTCTAGACCAAGTGAATGAATGGAGGTAGAGAGTGAAAATAAACGAGGCGATTGAGAGCCTGATTCATGGTGATTCGCTAGATAAGGAAGCCTCTGCAGATGTGATGGGGCAAATAATGGAAGGACAGGCATCATCTGCCCAGATAGCATCATTTTTAACCGCACTTAGAATAAAAGGTGAAACCGTGGAGGAGATAGCTGGGATGGCCATTACCATGAGGGATCATTCTCTCAGAGTGAGTGTGCAAGGAAATTTAGTCGACACCGCTGGAACGGGTGGAGATGGCAGTGGAAGCTTTAATATTTCCACGGCAGCAGCTTTCGTGGCAGCAGCTGCAAATATAAAAATTGCGAA
>WTZT01000068.1 GCA_009889685.1 Candidatus Hikarchaeia archaeon HikBin4 | reverse complement strand
CTTCCAACCAAATCGACCTCATCGATCTAGTTGAATCCGAGTGCCAGCGCCTTGGAACTTCTAGTTTACGTACTCTCTATGATCTAGGTTCTGGATCTTCTTCGCAACGGAATCAATACAACAGCGGTGGGATCGACGCTCTTTGTAGGGGTCTAATCATCTGATGCCATCTTCCAAAAATGTTATCTTTGGAGGTACGTTTGACCCTCTTCACGACGGACATCGAAGCTTATTCGAACACGCATTCGAGCTAGGAAATGTTACCGTTGGACTTACCAGCGATGAACTAGCATATGGCACTCGACCCATCCTCCGGCCAATTCGACCCTTCTTCGACAGAGAACAAAATCTTATATCTGAACTTCTTCCCATCTCAAAAATCCACTCAAGAACCTTTGAAATTCTAGAATTGATCACCCCAACTTCTATAGCTTCTGAAGGCCAATATGATGTGCTTGTAGTTTCTCCTGAAACAGAACCAGTTTCCCACTTAATAAATCAAATTCGAAAACAAAACGGTTTAAAATCGTTATCCGTAGTGATTGTCCCCTTCGTCCATTCTACAGATGGAAAAATTATATCTAGTACTCGAATACTTTCTGGTGAAATAGATTCCAATGGAAATGCCATTTCACCATGATGGGGGGTCAAAACCCGCAATCTTCAAAGTATCTTTCCATCTCCCTTGTATCGTCAAACGCGATACACCCATTTTATCTGCAATCTCCTGTTGTGACCTTTCTTCTCCTGCAATCAACGAACCAACATAAATGCCTGTCGCAATAGCAGCCGGTTTCGATCTTTCCATTTCTGGTATGTCTGATAAGTATATCTCTACTGCATATGACTTAGCACGTGCACCGAGATTCAATTCGTTTGCAACTCGATCGATCTCAGAAATCCATTCTGACTGTTCAACATGGTCTTTTGCCGTGTGCACAATACTTTCTCGTTTTTCTGTTATATATAATCTCACTTTCAATATTCTCTTGATTCAAAGAAAAACTTATTAAACCGTCCCCACAAAAAGTCATAACCTGCATGGGTAGCCGAGCCAGGTCAAAGGCGCAGGGCTTAGGACCCTGTCTCGTAGGAGTTCGCAGGTTCGAATCCTGCCCCGTGCATGCCCTTCTTCAGCTAATCCAGTTCAAACACTAGGGGGGTAAACTCCCCTCTTTAAAATTAAATCACTCTTGGGCCGGGCCATACAAGTCAAAGCATATTTCTCTCGCTCTTCTTTTGTCAATGCATGGGCTGCAGGCTGTACAACCTCTCCTTGAATAATTTCCGCACAACAAGCTAGACACATTCCCACTCGACACGAATATTCTTGGGCAATTCCATCTCTAAGACATCCTCTTAATATTGTATGTTTATCTGAAACTTCTAGGAACTCGTCCACGCCTTCATATTCTACCTTATATTCTGCCATTGTTATTATTAGTCACTCTCTTGCTGAATTAAACTTTTCCCATTTTTTCCTCTAAAAACTAATAGCTAATATATGCCCCCCTCTTACCCTGTATATGGATTTATCTGAAACTCCCTCTGAAATGATTTTTGGGGGCACACTCGCAATAGTATCTGGAATCTACTCTTTTCTGATGGGTTCTAGCTCCGCAATGTCCCCTTCTTTATTAGCAACTATCCTCGGATCAATCGTCTTTATCCATGGGGTTATATTGTTATTCTCTCCTCACTCAATTTCAAAATTTTCTCGAGAAAGTGGACTCCTCATGATGCTTTATGGCATTCTAATGCTCACAAATCAAGTGATCCTTCAATTAACTTCAATGATGATGGCAAATTGGGATATTGGAATGTTATCTCTAGCAATCTTAATGCTAGTCAGCGGCAGACTCATGGTCTCCAAAGCAGTATCTATGTGAGGTAGAAATGAACCAAGAACCTCATGTTACTAGCTTCGAAGTCAGATTCAGGGATTTGGACGCCATGGGCCACGTAAACAATGCAGTCTATGCAACATATTTAGAACAAGCCCGAATAAAATACTATGAAAGTATATTGGACATATCTTTAGGCGAAGTAGACACTGTTATTGTACATCTCGAAATTGACTATATCAAATCTCTGCAATTAGGTAATACGGTCCACATCTCGCTAATTGTGTCTTCAATAGGGACCTCTAGTGTTACTATGGATTATGTCTTGACAAATGGTTCTGAAAAGGTTGCTACCGCAAAAACAGTCCAAGTTCTGCTTGATGGTAAAACCGGAACTTCAACTCCCATTCCACAAACTTGGCGGGACTTACTGGGATAATTTTTTATTTTTTATCTCTTTGGAATTGTCCCTTGCAACCGAAGCATTTCAATATCTTCTTGAGTATATCCCATTTCATATAATATCTCTACAGTATGTTCTCCAAGTAGCGGAGGTGGGCCTCTAAAACCAGTCCTTGCGTTGCTATAGTTTAGGGGGTGATTGATAACAGGAATGCTCCCATACCCCTCTCGAATTACCTCTGAAATAATTCCCCTTGCTTCTGTCTGTTCATTATATATCGCATCTTCCACCGACAATAAAGGCCCCACTGGCAATTGACGTTCTTCAGCTAGCAATCTAATCCAATCTGCAGTAGATTTTTTCTCAAACACAGAGTTAAGGACATCTTCCAGCCCATTCACATTTTCAACACGATCTGCATTCTGTTTGAATCTTGCATCCTCTAACAAGTCTCCACGATCTATAGCATCGCACAATTCTGTCCACAGTTTCTGATTTGCACAAGCAACATTGATGTACCCATCTTGAGTTCGATATGCTTGGTATGGTGCCAAAACTGGATCTTTAGTCCCCATTCTTGTTGGAACTTCTCCTCCAAACACTTTGGCTGCTTGTTTAGTCAACCATGGTAATGCTGCATCGTTCATACTAAGTTCGATCAATTCACCTTCTTTTGTCCTCTCTCGACGGCGCAATGCACACACAATTCCAAAAGCAGCCCACATCCCTGTGATGAGGTCTGTTTGGGGCAATCCGACCTTGGTTGGCTCTCCACCCTCTTGTCCTGTGACGTCCATGATGCCCCCTGTGCCCTGTATGAGTAGGTCATATCCTGGCCTACTAGACCACGGACCACTATCTCCGAATGCAGATATCGAACAGTAAATGATATCTTGTTTGCATTTTTTGATGTCTTCATAACCCACTCCTATTCTTTCTGCCGTCCCTGGTCTGAAGTTCTGAACGAATACATCCGCTTGCCCACATAATTTATACAAAAGTTCAACTCCGCCTTTTGCTTTTAGATCTATTTCCACGCTGCGTTTTCCATAATTAACAGTCCAAAAATACGGAGATTCTCCCCGTTCAGACGCAGTGATTCCTGGTCCTTTTTCATTTTGAATTTTGATAAAAGGAGGTCCTGAATGTCTATTGTCATCTCCTATATCTGGCTTCTCCACTTTTATGACATCTGCCCCCTGAAAACCAAGCATAAGTGTTGCAAAACCACCTGTAACAAACGTAGTCAAGTCAATGACTTTTATACCTTCGAGCAGAAATTCCCCCCCTTTCATGTATCTGAGAAAACAGAAGTACATACTAACCAGTTTCGACTCATTTTTGTTTGTCACCTGCATTAAGAGTTGTATGTATGATTTAACGTTACCACTCGATGAAGGTACTATCCGACCTGCTCAACGCGTCGGATTCGAAGCAATACAAACTTCTTCTGGCGAAATAGAAAACTTCGCCGGCGATGTTAGGGCATTTTCAGCTTATGTTCACACTGGTACTCATATAGATGCACCTATCCACTATTCTCCAGGAGGCAAAACCATCGATCAACTCGATGTAAGCATTTTCTGTGGAATTGCACGAGTTTTTGACATGAGATCTCATGCAAGCAAACTCATCACCGCCGAAATACTCGACGCGTGCAACCCTGGCATCTCCCCCGGAGACCGAGTTGTATTGCTCACAGGCGACATAGATAAACAAATAGAAAATGGAAACTACCCCGATGGGGTGTATGCCGAATCTTCTAGCCTCTCTCCTGACGGTGCCACTTGGCTAGTTGAAAAACAAGTCTCTTTGGTCGTAGTGGACTTTGTCACCGAGTCCGTCGACGCATCAAAATACCATGTCAAAGACCCCTCCCGCCCCGTACACGTCACATTACTGGATGCTGAAATACCAATTGTTGAAAATATTTGCAATATAAGCACAATAGTCGATCACGATACTATTGAAATATTTTGCTTACCACTGTTGATCCCTAGATACGAGGCCGCCCCCGCGCGTGTCGTTGCACGATTGCTCAGTTAAACCAAAGATAGCCATATTCTCCCAACTCCATGCCACTCATAAAAGTCCCTCAAAATCCTGATCCTCCTATGCGTCCGCCGCCATCTGGTGATTCCATTCCTTCCGATCTAGATTTCTCCTGGGAACTAAATACTTCTATACATCACAAAATACGTCTATTTCTACTTTTGGCTCCTGGATCTCTGGTATTTTTACTCACTTTAATCATAATGAACTGGGCCTCCCCCAAACAACACATCTATTTGGCATTAGGTGGGTTCTCACTAACATTATGGGCCATTCTAAAAGGGGGCAACTTAGTCAAAATATACGATAAACGATATAAGAAAAAACGCCTAGATGAGCTCAATTCTTAGATTTCTATGCCTCTTTGCAATCAATTCCAACCACTTCTTCGATCGATGCATACCCATCTTTCTCCAGCAACTCAACTAATCCCCTAGTTATCTGCCGTGCAAGCGAAGGTCCTTTGTACACAAAACCTGTATATATCTGCACTAGCGACGCCCCATGTCTAATCTTTCTGTATG
>WTZT01000067.1 GCA_009889685.1 Candidatus Hikarchaeia archaeon HikBin4 | reverse complement strand
CGTCATTTGCTGCACTCGCTACTTTACTTGGTATTGTGATACTACCTACGATCACTGCAGCACTTGATGGGGGGGCTCGATCTGAACGTCCCGCTGAGGACGATCCACCTCCTCCCTTTATAACACTCTTTGATGTTGTACTACCGGATTTTGCACCACCTGATGATGCTCCTCCACTACCACCTCCACTACTGCCTGTACAGCCGGCTATGCCTGCTGCTGCAGCGGTGGATGTTATTGCGAGGAATTTCCTTCTGGAACTTCCTCTCTTTGTAATATTGTCACCTGATGACATACGTCTACCAAGTAGGTCACTTAACTAATAAAGGTTCCTACTATCGTAACACACGCTAACACATCTCATTTTTTAAAATATACTCTTAATTCTACTTATTCTAATTGTTTATATATTCTATTATATACTCTAATTTATGTTCCACCTCCTTTTAAATATTATATGAATGTTATTGCAATAGATCATGTCAACATCCAGATTCCAAAATCTGGCGTGGATGAAGCACTAGAATTTTATTCAAACATACTAGGATTTGAAGCGGAACAGGCAGATGATTATAAAAAAGGTGTACGCACCATTTTTACATTCCGTCTTGGAGATACTGCAGTATTACACATTCGCCCAATCGACGAATTTTCTCCTCCTGACAAAAGTAATTATGACCACTTCGCATTCATAGTGGACATCCCCATATCTGAAGTCAAATCAAAGTTGTCCGATGCAAACATATCTATCATGCGCGAAGGAAACCCACTTGGAGCAACAGGAAGGGCACCTGCAGTATATCTACAAGATCCTTTTGGTTATATAATTGAAATTAAACAAAAATCAGAATAGCCTTTCTTTCCAACTTCATTTTTGTTTAAATCCTGCTTCGAAAACAAAACAACCATCTACTTGTATTAATTCCCCATCAAGTTCTATATACGAATCCTTCGACATATCTGTAATCATATCTACATGAACTGAACTCTCATTTTTCCGCTTTCCCTTTCCTACTGTGTCTGAATAAGCCATACCAATTGCGATGTGGATCGTGTCTCCCATTTTTTCATCAAATAATATGTTATTTGTAAATCGATCAATACCCCTATTCATTCCTATCCCCAATTCCCCGACCGACTTTGCACCCTGGTCTGCAGATAGAATTTCCCCCACCAATTCTCCATTTTTCCCAGCGTCATAATCTGTCACGACCCCATCTTCAAATTTAAGATAAGTATTCTCAATCTCTTTCCCTTTATAACTTAATGGGATATCAAACACCACCTCTCCCCTTACGGATTCTATTATGGGGGCTGTAAAAACTTCTCCCCCTGGCAAATTATGATTGCCATAATCATTAATAGGAATCATCCCCCCGATATTCATCTTAATATCGGTTGTATCTCCGCTTACAATATGAATCTCATCTCCATTTTCAAGCAATTCCAAAAGTTTTTGTTGGTGGTTTTTCTGAGCATCCCAATCTCTTATTATCGCATCCCAAACAAAATTTTCATATTCTTCTGTACTCATACTTGCCCTTTGAGCATTTTCAGGAGCAGGAAATTGAGTCAAACACCACCGTTTAGACAATCTTTCATCTCTTATAGGTTTCTTCACAAGATTATAATCATTCATTTTCTTTTGATCCACATCTGACATTTCTGAAGCATTTCCACCTCCTCTAATCGCGATGTATACGTCCATCTTCTCGAACAACGCTAGTTCATGGGTTGGAATCTGAAATCCACCTTTTGAGCTATTCAAATAAGCCCTCAAAAATCGTGTTCCAGTCCGTTCTCTAATCACCAACGGATTTGATCCAATTTCTGCACAAATTTCGCATAAAGCAGTTACTAAATCATCTGCGATGGGATTCGCATCAATAACAACATTATCTCCCTTTCCTATAGAGGTAGAATGCATCGAAATAATTTTTGCATGTTCCCTAATTCGCGGATCCATGCACTTTCTTTTGCATACCTTATTATACAATTTTCGATGTGGTTTATCATTTTCTCCGACTAGAACCAAATCCCTCTTTGAATCCTACCACTGCCTTTCTAAGGATTAAATAAAACATAAAAAGGACCAACACCAAACCCCCCATTAACAAAAAAACAATAACTTTCATATTTTGATTTTATTTTTACTAAAACCTCTTCATTACGAGGAAAGCAATGGCGCCAGCCAAACTTGATACAGCTATGGCTGGGTATGCCACTGTGATGTCTGTACGTTCTAATATTAAACCAAACATAAATGGCCCCACCGAATTCCCTAGGGCCGAACCCGTCAAAGTCAAAGCGAATAACATCCCTGAAAAGTCCCTTTTTGCATACGTTGACGTCAATGCATTCATTATCGGAACTGTGGTCCACATCATGGCACCTATAAGGAAAAATAACCCCAAAAGAAGTACTCTATTTGGTGGGACCACCCATGTCAAAAGAAGTAAGAATCCTGTTATTAAAAAAGTCAAGGCACCAAGATTTCTTTTATCAAACATATCTGCCAAAGGACCTATCCCAATTGTAGCTACCCCTGCCCCCACTAGCATGACAAAAAATACAGTATTCGCGAAACTCACCATTTCTGAACTCCTTAAAAACACATAAGATGTAGTAAACGTCCTCGCTGCGCCAATTTCTACTCCTAATAAAAAATTAACAGACACCAATCCTACTACCCATGGATCCCATGGAAAATTCTTCAGTTGAGTTTTTATTTCTCTCCCTTCTGTTACAATTTTTTTCTCTACATTTTCTACAATACTATCTGGTTCAACAAATCTGCTATGGAACAAAATAGCATATACTACTCCAACAATCGCGATTAACGATAGGGCAAGACGCCAAGAATCGGTTACTAGGATAATTCCTCCTATTACTGCCGGAGCTAATGCAGTCCCAATAGCCCCTCCCAATCCGTGGAACCCCATCGCCCTTCCTGCTGTATTTTCGGCTTCTAAATCTGAAACTGCAGACAATCCCGCAGGATGGTAAGTACTTCCTCCTATCCCTGCCACAACTTGTGATAGTAATAAAGCCTGATATGTATCTGCTCTACTTGCAAGAAATACCCCAAACGCCAGTAATATTAACCCAAAACTAAGCACATATCTTTTTCCAATTTTATCGGATATAATTCCTGCTGGAAGTTGAAATAGTGCATACACCACATAAAACACAGTCACCAACCAACCCGCTTGGGCGTACGAAATATCAAAATCAACGACAATAAGCGGTATGATTGGAGGTAATGCAACACAATAGAATTCATGCAACGCATGTGCAATGGCAATAAGTCCCATTTGTTTGGGATGCGATAAATGGTAGATATTTTTCCATTCAATCGTCCTCATGCACTCCTAGGGGTAGTTTTCCTTCTTGTCTTTTGCGATGTCAGAATTTTATATTCTTCCACCAACAAACCCACTGCACATGCGGCACATTTACTTATGTGTGGGGGGCCATTCATCTCTCATGAAAAAACCACTCACCGTTGGTTTATTGGGATTTGGCCACATAGCAAAATATCTGTACAACAAAATAAACACAGATTCCCGTTTCAATCTCCGTTATGTCTACGTCCGAAACTTAAAAAAAGAATTACCAGAAGAATTACAAATCACCGACCCTTCTCGCCTAGAAAATATTCCTGTAGACCTCTGCATCGAAGCGGCCACTCACGAAGTTGTTGGTTCTCTTGGGAAGAATGTCCTATCAACTAGTGATCTAATGGTCCTTTCTTGTTCAGCCCTCGCATTCCCCGAAATCGAGATTCAGATTGTGGAATCTGCAAAAAAACATCACCACAATATCTGGATCCCCCATGGTGCACTTCTCGGAATAGATGGACTTCTAGATTCCCAAACCATGCTAAAAAAAGTTTCTATCATTTCGACAAAATCACCCGAAAATCTTGATTTTAGTTTCACCGATGATACTCCCAAATCCCCCATCTCCAATCCAACTGTACTTTATGATGGACCCACTCGTGGATTGGCCCAAATGTTCCCCAGAAATTTCAATTCTCACGTAGCAGTAGCCCTAGCATCTATGGGCCTAGACAAAACCACATCTAAGTTAATAGCAGATCCTAACACTGATGTTGGGAGGCATATAATCACTGCAATTGGAGAAGGGTTTCAATTTGAAATAACGCGGGACAGCCTTATGACTGGTGTAACAGGAGATTATACTTTATTCTCTACTTGGGGATCCATTCAACGAGTGATGGAAAAGAAAACTGGAATAAAATTCATTTGATTTTAGCTTCACTTATTTTTTCTTAATATAATTTTATTTTTTTTCTTTCTTTCACCTCTGTCCCAAAATTCCAACATTTCAACAGTCCATTCAGTAACACACGACAAACCACTAAATTCAATATAATCTCCACTACCTCCTCTAGCTATAGTTATATGTGGAATGTAATTCTCCCCTTCCACTCCTTCGACACTACCAAAAATACCGACCAGAGTTTCGTGAAGTGCTTTCACCCCTGGGCTTTTTACTTCTAGATA
The DNA here is from genome assembly GCA_009889685.1 of Candidatus Hikarchaeia archaeon HikBin4. GTDB lineage: Archaea > Halobacteriota > Halobacteria > Halobacteriales > Hikarchaeaceae > Hikarchaeum. Next base: position 303 of record WTZT01000067.1, on the reverse strand, counting down.
TAACACCGGCGAAGACCCTCTCTCCGCAACGTCAAATCTTTCTAAATTTCTAATTTCGATACCAAATGGTTCTACATTTTCTAATAAGAATTTTATTTCTGATTTCACGTGTCCATCTAAGTCTCTTTTTTCAAAACGTTTGATCACTAAAGTTGGCTCTTCACAAATTTCTTCCCATCCTCTTACTCCTAGTGTGGCTTCCTCAATCGCTCTGACTATATTTTGCGGAATTGAGACATTTAAACTCCACACGAAAATCTCTCCATCTTCACACGATCCCGTATATTATCATACCCACGACAA
>WTZT01000066.1 GCA_009889685.1 Candidatus Hikarchaeia archaeon HikBin4 | reverse complement strand
GCCAGTACAAGTCACAGACGAGACGGTTATAAAGTTTTCAATAGATAGAGAACTGGGTGGTGCAAAACAAGAAGTTTCAGGCGTGAACAAGAAGTTTTCAGGCATGACATACGAAGATATAGGAGGATTATCAGAAGAGCTAGGACAGATTAGAGAGATGATAGAACTCCCAATGAGGCATCCAGAATTATTTCAACGCTTGGGTATTGAACCACCTAAAGGGGTTTTGTTACATGGCCCCCCGGGGACGGGTAAAACACTAATCGCACAAGCAGTAGCTAACGAGATTGATGCACATTTTATTTCTATTTCTGGTCCGGAAATAATGTCCAAATATTATGGAGAGAGTGAGGAACAACTGCGGCAAGTGTTCGATGATGCGGAAAAAAATAGTCCATCTATAATTTTCTTGGATGAAATAGATTCGATTGCCCCTCGAAGAGCAGAGGCCAGTGGGGATGTAGAACGCAGAGTAGTTGCCCAATTACTTACACTTATGGATGGATTAGAAGAGAGAGGGCAAGTGGTGGTTATAGCTGCGACTAATCGCGTTAATGCGATTGATCCGGCTCTGCGCCGGGGGGGAAGATTTGATCGAGAAATTGAAATTGGAGTCCCTAGTAGAGATGGGAGGTTGGAGATACTACAAGTTCATACTAGAGGAATGCCGTTGGAAGAAGGGATTGATCTAGAACAGTATGCGGATAAAACGCACGGATTTGTCGGATCTGATTTGGAATCTCTTGCTAGAGAATCTGCTATGAATTCACTTAGGCGGGTTCGTCCAGAATTAGATTTGGAAGAAGAAGAGATACCTGCAAATGTTTTGGAAAATCTTCAAATCGAAAATGAAGATTTGAAAAATGCATTAATGGGGATTGAACCATCAGCACTAAGAGAAGTTTTCGTGGAAGTTCCAGATACCTCGTGGGAAGATATAGGAGGGTTAGAAACGACTAAACAACGTCTGAGAGAAGCGGTTCAATGGCCACTAAAATATCCAGAAGTATTTGAAACATTGGGAATAGACTCCGCAGCTGGAATTTTGTTGTACGGGCCCCCAGGGACTGGGAAGACTCTATTAGCAAAAGCAGTAGCCACTGAATCGGAGGCGAATTTTATTTCGATCAAAGGTCCGGAATTAATCAGTAAATATGTAGGAGAATCAGAAAAAGGAGTCAGGGAAATTTTCGCCAAGGCACGTCAAAATGCCCCAGTGGTGGTTTTCTTTGATGAGATTGACTCGATAGCCGCACAAAGGGGGAAAGGCACAAACGATACTGGTATTTCAGAAAGAGTGGTGAGCCAACTATTAACGGAAATGAATGGATTGGAAGAACTAGAAAATGTAGTAGTAATAGCAACAACTAATCGACCGGATTTAATTGATTCCGCACTATTGAGACCGGGAAGATTTGATTTTCAAGTCCACATTCCAATGCCGGATGAATCTGCTAGAAGGAAGATTTTTGAGATCCATACTAAGGAGAAACCGGTAGCAGAAGATGTTGATTTGGACCAATTGGCATCTAAAACAGAAGGTTATAATGGTGCAGATATCGCAGCTGTGTGCCGAGAAGCAGCTGCAGAAGCGGGTCGAGAGTACATAAATTCTGTAAAGATGGAAGATATTCCAGAATCAGTAGGAAATATTAGAATAACTCAGGAATATTTTGATATGGCCCTTGAAAAAATTTTCCCGAGCGTGGACGAAAGGGCGATAGAATTTTATGAAGATATGAAAACTCGTTTGGGGAAACGCCTAGATGTGTTTAATGAAGAAGATAATGAATTGGGCATGGCGTTCCAATAACAATTTTTTTAAACTAAGTTGTGAGAGAGCTATAAGATGAACATTGAATCTATTTGAATTATTACGAAAATGGGTTGGGAACTGGATTGATATTATAATCCGTCCGAAATGGTTTTTTGAGAAAAAGATCAAGAGTGGCAACCAATCAGAAGGGTTGGTATTTGCCATGGGGGTGGTAATGGTGGAAGAAGGATCGAGACTCATTTTGGTAGATTCTACCCATTTTTTCATTTCTCTGGGCGTGGTAGTGTTGATAATTACTCCAATTTTACTTCACATTGTGGCTGCGATTCAAACGTTATTGTTGAGTATTGGGGCAAAAAATAGAAAAGGAATTGGTGCAACCGTTCAAGTGATAGGATATTCGATTGCCCCATGTATTTTTGCAGGATTAACAATACCATCACTACGTTTTTTATGTGCCGCATATGGTTCGATGCTGTTAGTAATTGGATTGAAAGAAGTACATGACATTTCTTTGAAGAGGGCATTGGTGATTGCTATAATACCAGCAATTATTATTTTTGGATATCTATTTAGAGGGATATTATCACTAAACAATTTATTGGCATAGTCCAGATAAGTTAATTAATAGCCACAATCAAAGGTCACCTTAGTGAATGATAGTAATAGATATCGAAGATTTCTCAGTGGAAATCAAAAATGGTGTAATTAAAAATGTAGGTGGGCCGAAAAAATCAGCTTCGGTAAAAATTTTTGATGTGAAAGATATAGAAGTGAGAAGATTTGGTAAGGACCGAATCAAATTGTGTTTTGGAGATGGGGAAGGGAACGAAATTGAGATCGCGATTTCAGAGATAGAAGGGGGTGAAATCGAACAAAAAATAAAATCGTTGCTGTAAAATCAAGGGGTACAATAATTGGTGAAGTTCTAAAAACCGTTTTATCCCCGCATAAACGTATAACAAAATGTAAAATGGATACTTGTGTTATTTGTGGCATTTCTGCAGAGGGTGGCATATGCCTAACTCATGCTGAAGATGTCTTTTTTGAATTCGGAGGAAATAGTTCGGAGCAACTCACTCTCGGGCGTTATTATCAGGGGACAGTTGAGGGCATTGCTGATTTTGGCGTGTTTATTAAGCTGAACGGGAAAGTGACGGGACTATTGCATAGGAATGAGCTGAAACAAAGATTGGAAAGTTTAGGGTGGGAAGTAGGAGACGTAGTTTATGTTAAAGTGAAGGCGATTCAAGATAAGGGTAAGATTGACTTGGGGTGGTCAATTCGTCAAGATGAAAATGAATTTAGAGGAATGTTATTGGATGAAGGGAAGGATATAGGTTCTAAAAAGAAGAGTGAGGAGGAAAGAGCACCGAAAACCCCAGATCCGAGGGTTGAAAATGAAAGAGGAAGTGGGACTGGTGTGCCTATTAGCATGCTAGAAAAGGAGGTGGGGAAAAATGTAAGGATGGAAGGTAAGGTTTCGGACATCCGTCAAACAACAGGACCGACACTTTTTGAAATACAAGATGAATCTGGGAAGGTTATTTGTTCGGCTTTTGAATCGGCAGGGAAGAGGGTGTATCCAGATATAAAAGTGGGCGACATTGTCCAAGTAGAAGGAAAAGTCGAGCTAAGAAGAGGGAGTATTCAGGTAGAATCCGATTCAATTGTAATTCTCAGTGGAGAAAAATCTGATGCAATTCTAGAAAAAATATCACAGGTGATTTACAAGAAGGCCCGACCAGATAAATTTGAATCAATAGTAGAAGGGTTGGTGGATTATGCAATTGTAGAAAAAGCAGCCACGGAAATTCGAATGGCAATTTTAGAATCGATCCCAATAATAATCAGACATCCTGCAACGGTTGATGGGCATATTGCAGGGGCGACTATCGAACACTCTATTATAAGAATAGTAGAGCAAGAATATGGGCAAATACAAGCAATTCATCGCCACGTGGATAGGCGCCCGTATCAATCGAATGGTCAAGAGATGAATGCCGCCATATTAGATACGTCCAGAATGTTGGAATCCCAATTGCGATACAGTGACCCAGTTCCTTTGTATGTGTTCATATCAGCGAGTGAGGATTCTGAGGAGTATGAAGGAATGAAATTGATAGGCATCTATGGGGCAAATAGAATTATAATTGGAGGGGGCGGGATAGAAGATGAAGAGAAAGAAGATTACGCAGAAATATTGGTCAAAGCTAGAGAAGATGAAAAAATAAAGACTTTGACTGCGTTAAGTGTGGAAGTTGCCGTTGCGGTAGATCCAGAGAGAAGGGACGAAATCGTGCACCTTCCGGCCATAAGTTATTGGGAAAATGCCCCAGAAATATATATCGAACTAGCTAATGGGGCGGGCTATGACTCAGATATGATCAAGGGGATCCATAAGGCGATTGCAGTAGAAGCATTTTACCAGAGGAACAGTAGTAAGAGGGAGATGATTTCAGACATGCTCTTTGGAGAGAATACGGAACTAATAGAGCAATGTAGTAGCTATTTCACTGGAAGTATGGAGAAAAGTATGTTGGCCACTTCACCTCATTTAGATCGTTTAGTGGTAAATGAGAAAGAAATAGCAACTATAGATCTAGATAAATTCACACACAGATACCAATTTCCTCCTACAGAATTGCTTCTTTTGGGTTTGATTGAAAAAGAGCAAGTTGCTGTGTTGATAGGAAGTGATACTACCAATATATACGTAGAATCGAGAGGAATTATTGATCTAAAAGAGCTAGGGAAAGATATCAAATCAATGGCTGGAAAAAATGGTAGTATAAACATAAGAGGCATATCGCGTGGAGAAATTTCATTTGTTCCTGGAGATCGTGAGGAAGTTCTAGAGGCAGTGGTAGAGTCAATTGTCAAGCAATTATAAGTAGTGAAGACTAAACTGTTGCATCGCTACTACGTAGCTATTGTATGAGTACGCAGGTAACTGAATCCGAGGCATTTTCTAAAACTTGTGAAGACATAATAGAACGTATTTTGGATGGCAAGCTCAGTGCAGACCGAGTTGAAGAGGCAAAAATGGAGATCTGCGCAATATATTCATCTCCAAAAGTTCCC
>WTZT01000065.1 GCA_009889685.1 Candidatus Hikarchaeia archaeon HikBin4 | reverse complement strand
TATATTAGAAGTGCAAAGATTGTATGAAGCGAGTGAACACAAAAGAGACATTCCACCGATCCCCTAGGAGTTGTCTTGATCCAATAGCAAAATCGTTCTAAGCCTGATCCGGGATTTGAACCCGGGATCTCGTCCTTACCAAGGACGCGCTTTACCCCTAAGCCAATCAGGCACAAGCTATGCAGTAACGCTAACTCTTTATCGTGTTTATGCATTTCTAAATCGTTCTACTTCCACCGACTTGCCTAACTGGGACAAGAACCTTTATTTTTCAGAAGATATAATCAATAAAAAATCCCCTTTTTCTTCTTTTTGTATTACCTGTATCAATTCCAAGATATAATCTTTAGATCTCTTCGAGATATCAAAATTCAATAATTGTTTTGTATCAAATTCAAATGGCATCTCTAAGTCTGGCGAAACGAATCCCGCAATAATTGCTAGCTCAAAAATATCCCTCTCCAAACTCATGTGTGGTACAGGAGTTCCATCGTTTTTGTCAGACCACTTAGTTTCTGTAATTCCAAATGTGCGAATGGTTTCTACAGCCTTGTGTGCAGCTTTGGTGTGTGATAGGAGGTGGAACCCTTTTGCAACCATAACGTCTGCGGCAAGCAGATCCATATCTGTATTTAATTTTTGTTCGTTGTTTTTCCAACGATTTCCTCGAACGAGATCTTGTGTTAGCCGCAAGCCTTCATAGATCAATTGTACCCCAGCAGCTTTGCTATCTAAAATAGCTGGTTCTTCATTGGTGCGTCCCACTTCCTCAGATACTACGATGGTTGCCAATCCAAATGTAGGGGTATCGCCTTCGATTTGATTGGTTATAATTTCTCTAAGTCGTATGGGTTCTACTTCTTCAACTGCCCTACAAGAAGCGGCCCGAACTCGGGAGACTGCGTCCATTATTGTCGCTACTATGTGTATTGAGTCCAAAAGACCTTTGAAAATGATCTGTTTTTAGTACAGTCTATAAGTGAAAAAATACAGCAACCGCTCTGGGGTTTTGAAATAAGAAAAAGCTGAAGAAAAGAAAGCTACTCAGTTATGCTTTCCTGCGGACTGCGAGGAGAGCTGCTGCGAGGAGGGCCACAACTGCGATAGCAAGACCAAATCCTGGCTGACCAGGTGTTGGTGTTACTTGAACAGTTCGGACGTTCTCGATAACTTTCTCTATTACAACGGTTCGTTCCTGGACCACAATTTGTACTTCTACAATGGTTTGAGGTGTTGGAGTACCGCGGATAACTTCGATTGTTCGTGTAACGATTTTCGGTTCCGGTGTTGGATCAACGGTCAATGCAGCAACGGCTGTTACATCTATTTCGTCACTGATTTCTGCTCCACCACGGAGGACCACGACGGAGAACTCGGTACCTGTAACGACATCAGAGAGGTCGAATGTGGTAGTCCAGGTTCCGTCTGAAGCTACATCGGCTGTTTGGGTCTTGAGGAATGCGTTGGTTCCAGTGTTACGAACTCTAACAGAGATTTCGGTTCCTGGAGCGACCGATGCAGTTCCTGTGATGACACTTGCAGCTACGGGGATAATTTCGAGATTATCGTCAGCGTCTAGGCCAGATAGTTCTGCTTCTTCCTTGACGTAGTTGAATGTCGCCTTCTTTTTGTTGGCGGCTTCACCTTGAGAATCATCTCCATCGTCTACGTATGGGTTGAATTCATCTATCCAAACTACTACTTCGTAGTCTTGACCTTTTTCAAGGTCGCCGTTGGCAGTTGTAGCATCTGCAGAGTCAATTACCACATAGAATGTGTTGGCGTCTGCGTCAGTGTACATCTGAGCTTTGGCAGCGGTTGCGTCGTCAGTTGTTAGGGTAAATGAAATTGCATCCTGGTTATCGGTAGCGTCTGTTTGCTTGATAGTCAGGTTCATACCATGTGCTATACCAGAGTCGGCTGCAACTCCACCAAGGACTGTTTCGAGATCCTTGTTAGCGATGTGACCGAATACACCAGACATTTCGACTTTGATGATTAGAAGATCATCTAGAGATAAGCTTCCGCCCTCACCGATCGCGGTTGTGTCGCCCCAGTCGTCATCAGGATCGAAATCATCTGCATCGCTCTCAGGAGCTCTGTGCAAACTAATTCCGGTTGTTGAACGTTCGGAAAGATTCAATGTTGCTACGTCTTGCTCACCTGCGATTGCACCAGCTGCGCTGATTGTTGCACTCGAGGAGAGTACTAGGTCGTAGTTTCCTGCTGAGATTGGATCGCTTAGGAGTTTATCGATGTCTAGTCCGGTTGTTGTTGTGGAGGTGTTGTAACGAGTGATGCTCGTAATAGAGTCATCAGAATCGTCTACTGTGAAACCAGTTCCATTTGTAGCGGTGAACGAGCGTCGGTCTGGAGACTCTTTATGAGAAACCGAACCTGCTGAACGTCCAACGTTGTAGGTGTTCATCAGGAGGATGACTTTACCGTCTTTGTCTCCACCATCTGTGACCTGGACTGCTTCTAAGTAGTTGCTGCCTTCACCACCAATGAACACGTAGGCTGTTGTTGCGTCGACCAAGTTTACTTGGATTTCTGCAACGTCACCGCGTTCTTGGTTGTATACACTTGCTGCGAATGTGTATGTTGGGTCTGCGTCTCTAACAACAATTGTTGCAGAGCTTTCTGCATCTGTGTCAACAACTTCGACATCGAATGTGTATGTACCATCGTCATCGAAGTCACCGTCGAATTCAACTTGCACTGATTCGCCGGCTTCTACGTTGATGAGGATAGATTCACGGTCATTCTTACCGTCGTCGTCTTCATCTGTTTTAGATGCAGAGTTTACATCGTTAGTAGTTGAGGATGCGGCAAATATGTCAGTAAGATCGTCTTCATCTAATTCAGGTGAAGAGACCCTTATCTGGAATGTGCCACGGTTGGATGTTATGTCAAGTGTAGTTGTGTCACCAGAATCGATTGATGAATCATCCAGTTCTACACTGAAAGTCTGTACTGTAACTTCGAATTTAGCGTTCCCAATGTGAGTTGTGTTGGGAGAAACATGAACGAACTGATCGCTCGTAGTTCCTGTAGCGGATAGTAATTGTCCTGTCGCGTTAGCTATGAAGACTTTGCTGCCTTCACCACCGGCTGTGATGACGTAGTATCCTTCTAGACCACTAGTCGAAATTTTTGCGGTACCAATACTCTGGGTATCTCCCTTTACGTTCTTTGTAGCCGAGCTAATGTCGAGCTGGAACTCAGTTACGAGTCCTTCGACTTTATTGTCGTCTACAGTACGTATTTGTAGGGTGTTACCAGTAGCTGTGGTGGTACCATTTTCTAACCAAATGTCCTGACCTTGCCAGAATGTTACTCCAGAATCAGCTAGTTCTGCACTACCTACGGCAGTACCGAATGCGGATCCAGAGAAAGCAACAACTCCACCGAAGACGGAAAAAACCATCAACGCGGAAAAGAGCAATGCCTGAACTTTTTTATTTGTATTTGTCATATTATTTTTCTTGTTTACAACGGACCGTTGTGGTCGGGTAAACCGACCTGTAGATCCTGAAGTACTTCTTCAGCTTCCTCTCTGCAATCCCAACAAACTACGGATTAGGTTAAATACTTTCCTATCGAGAATATAGAGAAATCGATACCCCGGTTTGGATTAGGTAGCTGTAAAAAGGTGGAATTTGGAGGCATCAAAGATCAATGGTTTAGAGGGCAGAAGTATATAAACCAGTTTTGATTTTGAAATAAGATAAAAGAGTAGACTAAGATGTGAATACAAATGGTAAAAGTACATGGTTTTGGTTCGTTTTGTGACAAATCAAGTGGGAAATTGGGGTTTGGAGTGGAATGGGGAGTGGATCCAATATATGATGAAGAATATTGTAGATGAATATTAATTACTCGGGGTAATTATATTAGTGATTTGAACGGAGAAAAAAGAAGGCAAAGATGTTGGTGAAACCTAATCGTGTATTTTTTTGCCAGGGCAGGAGGAGAAAATATATGGAAGGTACAGGAGTCCCATTAGTTACCCCTTTTGATGAAAGGGGAGATGTTGATGAATCAAAACTCGCCGACTTGGTAGAGTGGGTAGAAACGAGAGGTGTTGATTTTATTGTCCCTTGTGGGTCAAATAGTGAGGCGGAATTAATGACAGCGGAAGAAAGGGCACGAGTGGTCGAGATAGTTGTAGAATCTGCCTCGGTTCCCATATTAGCAGGGACAGGGCATCCAGGACTACGAGAAAGTACCATACAGACAGAAATGGCTGCATCGGTGGGTGCGGATGCTGCTCTAGTTGTGACCCCATTTTATTTCTCTCATGGTCAAGATGACATTGCTGCGTATTATGAAAAACTGGCTGGATTAGTCTCGATCCCAGTATATTTGTACAGCGTGCCAAAATTTACTCACGTTAGCCTTGATCCAGATACGATAGTGGGGCTGTCAGACAATGAGAATATCAAAGGGATGAAAGATTCTAGTGGGGATTCGGACTTATTTCGGCAAGAAGTGAATTTGACAAGAGAGAAAGATTTTGATATGTTGGTTGGGGCGGGGGGAATTTATGCACAGGCACTTGAAATGGGTGCGACTGGGGGAGTATTGGCGCTAGCAAATATTGCTCCGGAAAAATGCTCTGAAATTTATGATTTGTATAAAAAAGGAGATAAAGAAGGTGCCAAAATACTAAATGACGGAATGGCCGAATTGAATCGTGGTGTGACGGGTACCTATGGCATTTCAGGTTTGAAAGCTGCAATGGAAATGAGAGGCGCACCTGCTGGGTTTTCTCGTAGTCCACATCGAGGGGTAGGGGGAGTAGAGAAAGAGGCCCTCCAGAATCTACTGGAGGGGGCAGGATTGCAGTAGTTAAAGTATTTGCAA
>WTZT01000064.1 GCA_009889685.1 Candidatus Hikarchaeia archaeon HikBin4 | reverse complement strand
ATAATTTGATAGTGCCACACTGACTTCATTTTTATCGAGAGAAGATTGATCAATGGCTTGGGACAGATCAAATTTGGTTCCAAGTTCACCCAGTAATCGTACGGCCTCGTAAAGTCGTAGTTCGGGTAAAGAGTGTTGTAAGTAATGAGATCCTTCGTCCGTGAGTGAGAATTCAGAAATGGAATGAGTGGTTATTGAGATTAATCCTTGTTCTTCTAATGCGAATGAAGCACCTGATATGTATTCGAATTTGAGATTGGTTTCTTCGGAGATTTGATCGAACGTTTTCTCTTCAGTGGGACTTATTGTTTCGAAGACTATTTTTTGGTTTTGTGGGAGTTTGATCGTCATTTAAGAGCTTTCCTCGGGATTAGAGATGTTAAAATTTAATTTTTCCAATAATGGTTCAACTTCTTTTATTTTTTGTTGATAATCCTTTAAGAATTCTCGCATTAGATTTGCTGCTTCTTCTTTACATTCTCCACAAAGTCGAGTTCCATTTGTGCATTCTTCGTAGACTCGTTGCGCGTAAGAATCGTCGTCTTGCGTTAAGAGATAGGCATATAGTTCGTAGACAGGGCACTTGTCGGCTTCACCTCCCAACTCACGTTGAAGTTTCGCGGATTCTCTCCCGCCAGTTGTAGATTGTTTTACTTTTTGATATCCACTTTCGGGGTCTTCAAACAAACTGATATGGCTATCAGGAATAGAAGAAGACATTTTGCCCCCGGTAAGACCACTCATGAATCGGTGATACAAAGATAGAGGTGGGTAGAACCCATATCCACCGTGTTCGATCTCAAATTGCCTCACCATGTTGTCGATCTCGTCGTAAGAGGCGTCGAAGACGTCTATGTGTTGTTTGTATATTTGTTTATTCTCAGATATTCTAGATTCTAATTTTTTGAAGAGATCGGAAGTGGCACGGTGGTTAATTACTCTGACGCGGGGATAAAATTCCTCTTTGGAGGCCTCTTTAAGTTTATTGGTTATGGTGGTGAGAACTTCACTTGGCTTGTTTTCGTTCGCAATCCAATCTGCTACGTCATTGCAATGGAGTGGGGTTTTCGTAGGGGATAACTTATCAAATGCTGTTTCAAGGTATTCGAGCTCCATTGGATCTGCCTCGAAACTTGCGTATGCTTCTGTGATGGAAAATAAACGCAAACGGGACGCTAGATCTCTGGTTAGTCTTATGTGAGGATCTTGATCGGGGCCTACGGGTATGATAGTGGGTTGTGGGTGACCGAGTTGAGGATAAAGGATATCAGCGGCTTGTGTCAATACACTTTGGATGTGGGACAGTTCTGTGTTACCAGAAAAACCATAGATGGATTGCATCTCAGAAAAATTAGTTTCGATTCCAAGTTCAAACGCTAAGTCCCTAACCTGTCTATTTTCAGATTGTCGGTAAATCTCTCCGGTTTCTAAATTGAAATCGGATGCCAAGAGAGCTAAAACATAATTTCTAGCGTGGCCATCTATTTCACTCCAGCTCAATTTTCTAGCTGCGTGTGCTTCGAGGTCGGCTATTATTCCATAGGCTTTTGCTCCTTGTTTTTGATGCCAAACGATTTCATCGAAAACCATTTTGTGGCCAATATGAGGATCTCCGGTTGGCATGAAACCTGAAAGAACTGAAAACGGGCTTTTGGAATTTATTGCTTCGAGGATGGATTGATACCCACGGTGGCCAAATATTATTCCGCGGCGCATTAGATAATGGGGGTGGGAAATATTAGGAAGAAAATGCTCGAATTTTGAGATTCCAAACTGGGTGAATAGATCGTTGTAATCTTCGATGGTTGATGACCCCCAAGGGTCAATAGAAATGTGCTTGTGGTCCTCACTAGATTTGTTATTCATGGTGTCACCCGTTCCACCAAGACCCATCGGATATTACTACTCCCATCTACAATTGCAAAAAGTGTTCGTTTTCTAACACCTACTGCAAGGCGAACGTTTAGGGATAGTTCTTTAGTTGAAAAAATATGTCCACTTTTGACAACTTTGACTAGATACTCAGAATGAAGCATGTTTTCATCGGTATTGAAATCTTGGTAAACTCGAAAATCGAATCCAAATTTAAATCCTGTTTTGGGTATCAATCCGCGCTCGCGTAAAGCCGTGTAGACAGATAGCCTGTGGTCGAATAGATCGCCTTCTATGTTTCGTCCTTGGCTCAATACATCTCCATCTATAGATAACGATCCACAATTACACAAATAAACAGCTTCGACTAGAGAGAGTTGTATATGAGGAGTATTGGGTATGTGTTGCCCAAAAAATCCGTCTTTGTGAAAAATGGGGTCGGGATTTTGGAGTAATACTTTATCGGTTAGTAGTATTCCATGAGAAGGGGGAGGAAGGAATTGTTTTTTTCCATTTGGATTAATTTCGGTTGTGTTGAAATATGTTAATTCTCCTTCTTCATCCACAATTGCAAGAGCGCACTCTCCGACAAGTTCATTTTCGGGGATAGTGGAACGCTCCCCGATGACACGTAGCTCGTATTTAATAACCCCTTCAGGGGGTTTGGTTCCCCGTTCATAGACTATGAAGTCTATGTTAGCACTAGAAATATTGTTTGAAGTGCTAGCAGGTGTTAGATGAAATCCCCTAAACCGGAGATCTAGATATGTGGAAAAGTGTGCAGAAAAATCTGGTTTCTGTGATGATACAAATTGTATAAAATCCATTCCATCAATAGTGTTGATATCTCTGCGAAGTAAAAGATGTGCAGCTTCGACTGGATCGAGTTCAATTTCGTTGCCTTTTTTCGGAACACCATATCCTCTTGAATCGTGGAAACGTTGTTTTGCGTCTTCGCCTACAACTACGACGCCGTTGGATAGATGACCTTCCATATCCAGAAATACACTGCGGTGGAGAAAGCCGCTACGGTAAATGCTTATCCTGCTGATAAGATAGCATGAGCAAAACATTGGAAAATTGGTTAGAATTAATATTTGGGAAGGGTGGCACGGTGATTTTGGATAAAGAAATGCAGATTGTCATGCTTGCTGCTGCTGTTGGAATGGCAGGTGTATATATTGTAAGTCCCATCGCGACAGAAATGACTCTGATATTTGAGATACCACTAGTGAGAGCTGGAGAACTCATAACTGCATATACAGTACCTTCCATAATTCTTGTTCCATTGATGGGGATGCTATCAGACAGAATTGGTCGGCGCCATGTCATAGCGTTTGGATTTATTGTTTTTGGTATTGCAGGAGGTGCCATCGGATTGGTAAATGATTTTTCCACCGTTCTTGTTTTGCGGGTGATACAAGGGGTAGGTTTTGCTGCATTAATACCAGTTAGTGTGGCGATGATAGGGGATTACTACGCAGATACTCGGGAAGCTACAGCCCAAGGCGTCCGGATAGTGGGAATGCAATCTGTAGCACTTGTAGCCCCATTGGCCGCAAGTGGCCTATTGATAGTTTCATGGAGAGCCCCATTTATCCTATATTTTGTTGCTATTTTTGCGGCTTGGTGGACTTGGAGGGTACTACCACCAGATATCAAAGTTGTGCGGGAAGCGGGGGGGATCTACATATCCAAATTATACAAATCCATGGTTAGGTTGGACATAGCCGCAGTGAGCGTTTCATTTGTCATTCGGTTTATGATGTCTTTTGCATTTTTTGCATATGTTTCATTATTAGTTCTAGAAAAATTCCAATACGGGGCGTTCGAGGCAGGAGTGATTGTTACAAGTTATGGCATTTTAACGCTTATCGGGGCGGCTCAATCTGGTCGCCTGATGGCTAGATTTGATCCATTGATTTTGTTAGGCATTAGTTTGCTCGCGACAGGAGTGGGACTGGCAGCGATAGGTGCATCTAGTTCGTTTACTATGTTGATGTTTGCGTTGGTTATTTTCTCAGTGGGTGCAAGTGTCAGTGCACCTATTCAAAAAAGTCTCATGGTGCGGTTTTCACCTCCGGAGCTTAGAGGTGGTACTATTTCTACTGCAATGGCTGCTCAAAGTTTTGGCCAGGCAGCAGGTCCATTTTTGATGGGGATTTTACTCTATCGTGGGACGGTTTCAATTGCTTTTGTGAGAATTGGGTTGGTTTTGGGAGGGATAGGTCTGATTCTTGCATTTATTATTCGTTTTGCGAGGGGCAGGGAGACTTCTCTATTTATTTAAAGTACCTATGCGTAGGGTCCCCATGGAAAAACCAAATTCTTCACCTGCGATACGGGAATTTGAATTTGAAGGGAAAGTGTATAAGATAGCATCCTTGAAAGCATTGGAACAAGATGGCCTTTGTAAATTAGATAGACTTCCAGTCAGTATTCGAATTCTTCTTGAAGCTGTTTTGCGTAATGTAGATGGCGAAATAATAACTTTCGAAGATGTCAAACATGCGGCTTCGTGGGTGCCTGAAACTCCTGACGTAGAGGTCCCATTTAATCCATCTAGAGTGATACTACAGGACCTGACAGGAGTACCTGCTGTGGTGGATTTAGCAGCGCTTAGATCGGCTGTCATTAGAGCGGGGAAGGATCCTTCAATCGTTCAACCTGCAGTTCCGTGTGACTTGGTAATTGATCATAGTGTCCAAGTGGATTTCTTTGGGTCGAAAGATGCATACGAACGTAATGTTGCGATGGAGTACAAAAGAAATGGGGAACGGTATCGTGCGCTTAAATGGGCACAGCAAGCATTTTCTAGTTTTCGCGTAGTGCCCCCAGGGACGGGGATTGTACATCAAGTGAATCTAGAATACTTAGGTCAAGTTGTTCACTCACGTGTAGTGGAAAATGATTTGTGGTTACTTCCAGATACGCTTGTGGGGACCGATAGTCACACCCCTATGATTGGTGGAATTGGAGTAGTAGGATGGGGAGTGGGAGGGATTGAAGCAGAAGCTGCAATGCTCGGACAGCCCATAACCATGAAACTTCCAGAGGTTGTTGGAGTTAGGTTGACGGGTGAATTGCCACAAGGGGCTACAGCGACAGATTTGGTCCTATATATAGTAGAAATTCTAAGAGATGTAGGAGTAGTAGACAAATTTG
>WTZT01000063.1 GCA_009889685.1 Candidatus Hikarchaeia archaeon HikBin4 | reverse complement strand
TATCGTCGCATAGACTTGCGAACCGTAAAATAGGTTCGCTCACTGACCATTCCCGATCATCTAATTGAAACCAATGCCCTTTCTTCAAAAAAAGCAGTTTAATTTGGTCAATTCCCCTGGGATTCTTTTACACATCCATGAATATGGGCCCCAAAAATCATCCCTACAATTGCCCATATTATGACATAATTTCCTATCCCCAAACTAGCAAACGCCGCACCTGGACATATGCCCGAAATGCCCCATCCTATTCCAAATATGACTCCACCAACCATCACATCTTTATCCAAATCTCTCTTCCGTAGTCCATATTTTTTCCCCGTAAGTGGGGCGACCTTTCCTGATCTTGTTGCTATATGAAATCCAATTGCAGCAACAACGGCCCCTCCTCCCATCACTAACAATAATCCTAGATCGTCCAACTGAAGAAAGTCTAAAACAACTTCTGGATGTGTCATCTTACTAACAGCTAATCCTACTCCAAATACCAGTCCTCCTATGAATGTCGCAATAAGGACCTTTCTTTCTTGCTTCATGGGATCACCCCCACAAGCTCAGTTAAATGTGCTACAATTATCGCAATTCCTAGAAAAATAACGACATTGACTAGTGATGCTGGAGATATAGATGCAAGTCCGCATATCCCATGTCCGGAAGTACATCCCTTGCCCAACCTAGTCCCTACTCCAACAAGTATCCCTCCAATTAACAACCGCCACCATTGAACTTCGGTTACCCATTGGCCTATTCCCAAAACCACAGTGTAACTCGCGGCACCTATTATTATGCCAACAATAAACACCGTTCTCCAATCCCTTGATGAAATGAACTCTTCTTGTTGAAACCATTTTAACTTAGAATAATATGAAATGGTTGTCTCTAGCCCTGTACTAGCCCCTACTATGTGGCCCGTTGTAAGATATATAAGAACTACTCCTGCTCCTATAATTATTCCTCCTATGGCATAATGTGCCATTCCATTAGGAAACGCAGTTACAACTAGATCTGCAATTTGAATTATAACCATACTGTTAGTTCTTCAATAAAACCTCTTAACTCATTCGAACCCGGCAAAATTTTCCAGATGTTCTCTTCCATTCTGCCAATATTCTTGCTTTTTTATACTAAAATTTTCTTTGGGTATCTAGTCAAATTTTCATATCCATTTTCTGTTACCAAAATCAAATCTTCCACACGAATCCCTCCTACCACGGGGTCGTATAATCCAGGTTCTATTGTAATCACATTTCCCACCTCTAGAATCACCTTTTCCGAGTTAATTCTGGGAAACTCATGGATGTCCAATCCAACTCCATGTCCTGTAGAGTGGATAAATCCCACACTAGTAGACGAATCAGATCTCAACGTTGCATATCCCTCTTTTTCATATATGTCGCACACGACGTTGTGAATTTCATCCCCTGATATCCCCGGTCGAATCATACTCATGGCAGTTTCCATTGCTTCCACTGTGACTGCATATCTTCTCAAAACTTCAGAAGATGGGGTTCCTTTAACCACCGTACGAGTCATATCTGCATGATACCCATTGGCCCTATTTTGCGGAAATATATCAATTATTATTGGGACATCTGCAATAAGTGGCCCGCTCCCCGAATGATGAGGGTCTGCCCCCTGTTCTCCACTAGCAACGATAGTGCCTTTCGCATTACATCCTTGCTTTACCAGAGTAAATTCAATCTCTCTCTTAACCATTTCCGATGTCAATACTTCTTTATTTTTGTACAAAACCCCCTCTTTAACATGTGCCACAGATATCATTTTTTCTGCAATACTCATTGCTTCTTCTGTAGCTCTCTGCACTTGCATAATTTGTTCAATTTCTTCTTCGTTTTTACAGGATCTCACCTTCGATAATTCCCTCTCCGAATCTATTTCAATCCCAATTCCTTTCAATCTTAATCCATCAGCAGTTTCTATAGGAAAATCCCCTGGGACAACTAATTTACTACCATCCCCCGCTTCTAAAATAAACTCAGTAATCGCGTTTATTCGGGCATCATTGAATCCCTTTTCTACCAATAGCTCCTCAAACTTATATTCTGACAACCGTTTAATTACATCCGACCGACTCTGTTTACAAGCACGTCCATATTCTAACCCCGAAACAAGCATTCTTACTCCATTTATGGTATATAGTGTGATGAATGGATCTGGGGCATCAAATCCAGATATATATTTTTGATTAGCATTTTCAGACGAAGCATCAATTAAATACCCATCGTAATCTCTTTCTTGCAAAAAAAAATCTAGTCTCGGATATTGTACCATATTCTTTTATTTACTTCGGAAGTTTAAAGCAAATTCTATGGGTCTTACTGCTATCATTTGCACATTCGCTAAATAGTATGACATCTAACCAAACTTATGGATGTAACCATTCGTTCCTCTTCTCTAGCAGGATGCGTAATGGCACCCCCTTCAAAGAGCTACACACACCGGGCGATATTGGCTGCTGGACATTCTTTTTCAACTAAAATAGAAAATCCTCTTCTGAGCGCCGATACCCAGGCAACCATTCGGGCAATCAAAGCTCTTGGAAGCACTGTCGTTGAAGATGATGGATTATCGATCACAGGTTTCCATGATCGACCCTCTCCTCCATCTGATATAATCGATTGTGCAAATAGTGGAACCACCATGAGGCTCTTAATAGCCACCGCAGCTTTGGTTGATGGAACTACTACTCTCACTGGGGACGAATCTCTCAGTTCGAGGCCACAGGGAGAATTACTTGATGCCATTACACAACTTGGTGGTGAAGCAACTAGTATTCAAAACAATGGCAGGGCACCTATTGTAATTAAAGGCCCAATAAATGGGGGCTCTGTCTCAGTTCCCGGGAATATTTCATCCCAGTTTATAACTTCGTTATTGATGGCAGGAGGAGTCACCGAATCTGGCATTGATATAACTATTACTTCCGAACTAAAATCAAAACCCTATGTTGACATAACCATCGAGCTTCTCAAATCATTTGGAATCGAGACCCATATAACTGAAAATGGCTATCGCGTTCCAGGAGGGCAATCTTATTCTCCACACAACCCCGTTTACAAAGTCCCTGGAGATTTCTCTTCAATATCATATCTACTTGCAGCAGGGGCGCTAGCATCTGATACTGGAATTATAGTCACCGGGGCTCAACCAACATCTCAAGGGGATGCTGCAATTGTTGATATACTCTCAAATATGGGTGCAGATATTCATTGGAATCTCTCAGAAGAGACCATCTCCATAACCAAATCTATTCTCTCTGGCACAACCATCGATGTCGGAAATACTCCCGACCTTCTCCCCACCCTTGCTATTTTAGGCGCTGCTGCAGATGGAAAGACAACCATCGTAAATTGTTCTCATGTTCGATATAAAGAAACTGATAGGGTCTCTGCAATGAGCGAAGAACTACAAAAATTGGGTGTGAAAACCAAAGAACAATCTGATAAATTAACCATTTACGGGTCGAATTCTCCTTTCCCTGGGGCAAAACTTAATGGAAGAGGGGACCATCGCATCATCATGTCTCTTTCAATTTTAGGTCTTATCTCCTCTGGGGCCATTCAAATTTCAGGAGCAGAACACGTGGCAGTTTCATATCCTGATTTTTTCCAAGTGTTGAAGAGTCTGGGGGCTGAGATCAAAGGTGATCAGCAGCTATGAATGGGAATAAATTCGGTAAATTATTTCAAATTGCTACCTTTGGAGAAAGCCATGGACCTGGAATCGGATGTATTATTTCTGGTTGCCCTGCCGGAGTTAAGATAGATGATAGTTATATCCAACACGATTTAGATAGGAGGCGCCCCGGTCAATCTATGATTACCACTAGTAGGAATGAACCCGATCAAATCTCTCTTTTATCTGGGTTAGAAGGTGGATACACAACCGGGGCACCTATTGGAATGGTCATATACAATAAAGATGCCAAATCTAGTAAGTATGAACCATTTATCACTGCTCCTCGACCTAGCCATGGTGACTTCACATACTCAGCAAAATTTGGAACAAGAAGTTGGGCTGGAGGTGGCAGATCGAGCGCTAGAGAAACTGCCAATTGGGTCGCTGCTGGGGCCGTGGCTAAAAAAGTACTTGAAGATTCTATCTATGATATACAAATCAAAGCTCATGTGAACCAAATAGGGAATTTAAAGGCCCCCGATATAACGTTCGAAGACATGGTTAATCATTCCGAGAATAACCCCGTTCGATGTGGTCACCTACCCACTGCAGAAAAAATGGAAGAATTAATTACAAAATATCAAAAAGAAGGCGATTCTATCGGGGGATCTGTATATTTCGAAGCTCATGGCGTCCCCCGTGGTTTAGGCGCACCACGTTTCGATTCATTTGAAGCAAGACTTGCACACGCCATGTTATCTCTACCTGCAACAACGGCCTTTGAATTTGGTCTAGGGCGTTCTGCTAGAGAATATACTGGGTTAGAACGAAATGACCCCTTCACTTTTGACGATGATGGGTCCGTAGTCCCTGCCAGTAATAACCATGGAGGTGTCCAAGGTGGAATCACAACGGGAGAAGTTATTTTCGGAGAAGTTACCTTCCATGCTCCCACTTCCATCGTGAAAAAACAACAGACAGTTGATTGGGCCACTAATGAAGAGAAAGAAATACAAGTAATAGGGAGGCACGATCCAGTTCTTCCACCCAGGGGGGTCCCTGTAGTGGAGTCGTTACTCAATCTAATTGTCCTCGATTTCATGCTACTTGGCGGACGTATAAATCCTGATAGAATTGATGGAAAACCTGGGGTTTACGATACCGATTACCACCCTGTAACTCCTCAAAATTAGAAAATTCACAATCCGAAAGGGAATAATCGTATTACCTGCTTATCTATAGATGGGTGAGATGGCAGAGCGGACTAATGCGCCAGTCTTGAAAACTGGTGGCCAACGGCCTCGGGGGTTCGAATCCCTCTCTCACCGCTCCAGGTATTTCCTTTTTTGGGGGTTGATCGCCGTGATCCTCGAATTTGAATTAATTTTTATTTCTGCTAGTTCTGTTATTATTTCTCTGACCTTT
>WTZT01000062.1 GCA_009889685.1 Candidatus Hikarchaeia archaeon HikBin4 | reverse complement strand
ACGAGTGACAGTTACAATCCCATTACAAGTAGGACAATTGATAGTTTTTGCGTCGGATGGGTGACCAATTCCATTACACTTAGTGCAGAACTCGGGACGGGTAAAATGTATGGTCTTAGTTACTCCAGAATATGCACCTTCCAAATCCACTTCAAGAGACGTTGTGAGAGTTTTTCCACGTCGGGGAGATGAACGGGATGGCCCTCCAAAAAAAGTTTCGAAGAGATTTCCAAATCCGGTGGAAAAATTGACAGTGTTGAAAGAGTCACTTGTATTTCCACTAAAATGAGTATTCGAGAAACCTCCTTGTTTTTGGACTTGTTCAAATTGAGAATGACCGACTTGATCGTATGTTTTTCGAAGAGATGGAGCAGTTAGAACATCCTTTGCTCTCTTTATTTGTTTGAATTCTTCTTCTGCGTTCGGATCGCTAGAAACATCAGGATGGTATTGGGCCGCTTTTTTACGATAGGCTTGTTTGATTTCGGTGGTAGTGGCCCCCCGTCCAACTCCGAGAACATCGTAAAAATCCTTATTCATAGATAGGATCGAATAGGAGAAGGGGTTATTTAACTACCAGGAAAATTATTCTTCCATGTCTTCAAATTCTGCATCAACAGGTTCCTCTGTTGAATCGCCAGGGGATTCTGTAGAAGCTGAAGAATCAGTGTTGCTTTCCTCGTATATTCGTTTTCCAATTTCTTGAAGTTTCGTGGATAAATTCTCGAGAGAAGTTGTGATTTCATCTTCTGAAGACCCTTCGTTTTGTAAAGTAGAATCTAGTTCGGACATCGCAGATTCTATTTCAGTCTTAAGGGTTTCGTCTACGTGTTCCTTATGTTCTTCGAGTAGATTTTTGGCTTGGTTTAGGGCTGATTCTGCACTATTTCTAGCTTCTACCATAGTGCGCCGTTGTTTATCTTCTTCTGCATGTTCTTCTGCTTCTTTCTTCATTCGTTCTATGTCTTCTTCGGAAAGTCCAGATCCTCCGGAAATAGTTATGGACTCTTTGTTGCCAGATCCTTTATCTTCTGCAGACACGTGGGTGATTCCATTTGCATCTAATTTGAAAGTGACTTCGATCTGAGGAATTCCAGTAGGAGCAGGAGGGATTCCGGAAAGTTCAAAATCGCCTAAGAGTTCATTTTTGTCTGCGAGTTCTCTTTCACCTTGAGAGACTTTGATGTGAACAGATGGCTGATTATTTGCTGCTGTTGTGAATATTTTTGATTCTTCGGTTGGGATAGTGGTATTGCGCATGATTAGCCGTTCGAAGAGTCCACCTTTAACTTCGATTCCGAGTGATAGAGGAGTAACGTCGAGTAAAACTATATCTTGAATATCACCGGATAGAACCCCTCCTTGAATTGCAGCACCTAACGCAATGGATTCATCTGGATTGATATTTTTTCGGGATTCTTTACCAAGTATAGAAATTACTTTTTCCTGCACGTTAGGGATTCTAGTGGACCCACCAACGAGAATTACTTCGTCGATATCAGAGGCCGAGCAATTTGCATCTTTCAATGCCTTTTGTATTGGTTCGGAAGTCCTTTCGAGGAGATCTTTAGTTAGTGATTCAAAAGTAGATCGTGTTATTTTTTGTTCGAGGTGAAGAGGTCCGGAATCAGTTGCAGTTACATAAGGTAAATTGATAGTTGCCTCTATAGAGCTCGAGAGTTCTATTTTAGCATTTTCTGCTGCCTCCTTCAGACGCTGGAGAGCTTGGAGATCTTTTGTGAGATCAACACCATGTGAGTTTTTGAATTCGTTTGCTATGTGATCGATCAGAGCGTCATCCCAATCGTCACCACCTAGATTGGAATCCCCATTGGTTGCCAAGACCTCGTAAACTCCACCACCAAGTTCAAGAATTGAAACGTCAAAGGTCCCACCCCCTAAATCAAAGACTAGAATTGTTTTGTCTTCAGAATCTCCGATTCCATAAGACATTGCAGCTGCAGTTGGTTCATTGATTATTCTCTCAACTGTAAAGCCTGCTATTTCTCCGGCATTCTTTGTTGCTTGACGTTGGGCGTCATTGAAATATGCAGGCACAGTTATAACTGCCCGGGTCACGGGTTCGCCCAAGTAATCCTCTGCATCGCGTTTTATTTTTTGCAGAATTATCGCAGAAATTTGTTCTGGTGAATAATCTTTTTTATCGATGGTAACTGAATATTTTTCTTCACCCATGTGACGTTTTATCGAACGGATAGTTCGTTCGGGGTTTTGTATTGCTTGATTTTTTGCAGGTCTCCCAACAAGTCTTTCCGTTTTTGAGGTAAAAGCAACAATAGAAGGTGTGGTTCGATCTCCTTCTGCATTTACTATGATTTCAGGATCGCCAGATTCCATTACTGCAAATGCAGAATTGGTGGTTCCTAAATCAATACCAATGATCTTACTGCTTGTCATGTGGGAGGAAATACTATTTTTGTCCCATTAAAGGTTACTAATTCACTGAACTTCAGAAGAGTCGGAACTAATAGATACCTGAGCGGGTCTCAGAATTTTGGATCCAGCAGAGTATCCAATTCTGTGAATAAATTCGATAGTTCCAGGGGGCTGAGATCCTTCAACGCTAGAGAAGACTTCGTGTGCGTAAGGATCCACTTGGTCCCCGGGAGAGGGAATTATGAGAGATACATTGGAAGAAGATAGAGTAGAGTCTAAATTTGCCAATATTGCTTTTACACTTGAGATAGCACCTTCGTTTTGATATTGTTCAGATAAGAGAACCAAGCCTTCGCGTAGATCAAACAATCGGAATAAGATGTTTTCGATCGATCGCAATTTGTCTGATTCATATTGTTTTTGTTTTCTTTTTTTGTAATTTTGGTGATCGGCATGGGCACGTTGGAGCACGGATTCCAATTCAAGCATGGAAGCCTGCTGTTGTGTCAATTCATCGGCGATTAGATCCAATTTTGCCTTGTTTGGTGAGGAAAAAATAGGAGCGTCAAGATCGTGTCCAAAATTATTTTGTAGCATTATGTCGAGAGAAGATGATAAAATATCTAGTTCGGAATCTGGGTCTGAATCTCGGGTGTTTTCTGATGTGTTTATATCCAATTCAGAATCATTTTTGGTATGTTGTTCTGATGGATTAGACATATGGAGTAAGAGTTGTTGGGGAATTATAAAGATATTGTGACAGGAATTCCCCAAGATTAATTTTGTTTGAGGACATTGCTAGAGTAGAAATGCAAAGACGATTGTTTCTCTCAAAGGTGTTAATGATTCCAATTGCACTAGGGGGTTGTGTGGGGGCACAAAGTGCAGAGGAGATTAGAAGTGCGCCTACATCTGATCGCCGGGTACAGGGATTGGTAAGGATAGAGGATTTTGGCATAAATGCTACGTCTGAAGGAAAACTTGTGGTAGATACAATAATAATAAATGAGGGAAGGTCACCCAGAGTTAGTAAATTAGTTATAGTGGTAGAAGTGGGTGGGAAGAAAGAACAAAAATCAGAAGTGATAGAAATTGGACCAAATGAAAAGGTGAAAACAAATACCGTTTTTGAGATTTCTTTGGAGGAATTTGAATATGCGGGAGATCTAAGAATGTCCATAGAATAGACTGAAAAATCAAGAGAGATGTAATTGTCTACTTTTGGGTATCTGAGAGTGGAGAGTTCCATTGGAATAAAGTCCAACCCCTATTTGAATGTCATGATTAGATAAATTTCCACGTACTATGACATATCCCGAGGTACCATCCCAGTCCATATGCAAAGGCACCCCCTGGACAAATTGTAAGACCTGGGCAAGAGTTAGTGATAAAACATTTTTGTGAGCGTGGTGACCAAATTTTTGTACGGCATTTGTAGTAGGTTTCCAATTCTTTTGGTTGGTGGTAGTGAATCGAAGTCCTAGGGCCTCTATTTGAGTGCTCTTTGATAAATTGCCTTTGAAAGCCCATATTTTCCCATATCCTTTCTCCCAGAAAGTATATTCTTTGAATATTTTTGGAGGGATTCCAAATCTATCATGCCAAAATTCTAGGAGTTCTGATCTTGTGATGGAAGATTGGTTTTTCTGACGTGTCGTGTCGGCAAGTAATAAATCAAAAGTGGTAGATTTGGAATTCATTTTACTTCCAATTTTGCTATGAAAAATCCCCCAGTGTTATTTTGGTTTGGCCAAATTCTTTTACAAAGATTAAGTGAGGAATTGAATTGAATTCCTTCCCACTCAATTATCCCAGGAGAGGAAACTATAGGCAAGTTGAAGGGCACAATAGTGCAATTTCCTTCGGAAAGTATTTTATCGACAACCATTTCATTTTCTTCAGGAGAAAAAGTACAAGTGGAATAAACAACAGTACCTCCACTTTTGATCAAGCTGATTGCCCTTCTTAAGATAGAAAGTTGTAGTTTTTGCAGGGAAAACAATTGTTTAAGTGACCATTTTTGTAGGGCACGGGGGTTTTTTCGAATGGTCCCTTCTCCAGAACAGGGGACATCGACTAGAGCCGAATCAAAAGTATTGAAATCAAATGGTTTTAGTGAAAAATGTCTCGCATCTGAGTGAGTAATTGCTGCGATAGTAACCCCCAATCTTTCAAGATTTGATCTTAATGCAGGCATTCTTCGTAGATTGGAGTCGTTTGCTACAATGAAACCCGTATCATCCATCAAAGCGGCTAATTGTGATGTTTTGGACCCAGGAGATGCACAAGCGTCCCAGACTGTATCTCCAGGAAGTGGATCGAGAACAAGAGGGGGTATTGAAGACACTTCTTCTTGTCCGTGGAGCCACCCAAGTAAATATGGGAGAGTGTTACCGGGAGAACTATTATTCATCTGGAAAAGAAGAGGATTCCAATCACAAGGAGTGACATCGATGGATAGATCAGAAAAGGCAGAAGTAGATTTTTGTATTGTTGTTTTAATTGTATTTATCCGAACGACATAGGGGAGGGGAGTATTACATACATCTAAGAATTTAGAATAATCTTCAAGGAGGGGTTCGTATCGAGAGAGTATTGAAGTGATTTCGCTCATAAAGATGGGTCGATGGAATGCCAAGACAAGATAGGAGAACGTGCTGCAGTAGTTT
>WTZT01000061.1 GCA_009889685.1 Candidatus Hikarchaeia archaeon HikBin4 | reverse complement strand
AAAGTCCTCACTTTGAGCATTCTGATCGGAGCCCTTGGGATTATTCTCTTTTCATTTTCTTCTAGTTTCAATTTTTTTATATTTGCTTGTATAGTTTTTGGCCTCGGATCTGGGCTCTTTGGAACTCCCCGCGTAACTTCTCTATCAAAAATATATCCTGAAAATGATGGAACTGTTTTAGGATTCACTTTTTCTGCAGGAAATTTTGGATCTGCAGTATTGCCCTTTATTGCTGGTATTTTGGCCACTTATTTTGGGTGGAGATTTGGATTTATTTTTTGTATTCCCCTTTTCATCATTGCAATTTTATTACTTTGGAACTCTCCATTTAAACCACCATCTTCCTCGACGTGGGGACGTTATGATCTCTATAAAAACGTCAAATTACTTATCGAAGGGTTGTCTAAAAAAGATGTTTTATTAGTCAGTAGTGCAACTCTATTGTCTGTTTTTACATTTCAAGGATTCACATCATTCTTCCCTCTGTTCCTCATCACCATGAAAGGCACTAGCGCTACGATGGCAACAACTATTTTTTCTGTATTTTTCATCACAGGCGCAATATCTCAGCCCATTTCTGGAATAATTTCCGATAGGTATGGCGAACGACGACTGTTGTTATATCTTGCAGCACTACATTCCCTCTGCCTTTTGTCTTTACCCTTCGTCTACGGTACTATTCCTTTAATTCTCCTTTCCATCTTACTAGGAACGCGTGCAGGTCTTGCGCCTGTGAATAATGCCTACTTGGCCTCTTCTATTCCCTCTAAAGTACAGGGGACCGGATTGGGATTTCTAAGATCCATTTTCATCGGTATTGGGGCTTTTGCTTCTTTTATGGTTGGAGTTATAGCAGACAATTATTCTTTTGATCTCGCCTTTCTACTTTTGGGAGGTTTGTTTTTCATAGCCACTTTATGCTATTTTTTCCTCTCTCCTTCTCGAGAATAGTCCACTTATTCTTTTACAACCTCTATTCCTCGATCCCGAACCATCACAGGATCTAATGTTTCCTCTCGTAGAATTTGATCATATTCCCTCTCACATTGTTCAGACGTTTTTTGCATATCTTGCGCCCGTTTACACAGTTCATCTATATTTTCAGGAATCTCCTTCATATGAACAATCCAATGATTTATTAGATCACTCATTCTTCGAATTGGGGATGTAAAATGCCCATAAACATCGAAGTTCAATGCGTGGTGTCCCCCAAACGGGTCTGCCATATACATCGCCCTTGGCATCACTTTTAACACTGATTTTCTTATTTTTTCAATTTGGTATCCCTCTGCTGATTCTATGGCAATATTTACGGCAATTCTCGGATCTTCCAAAGCCACAGATGGAATATGTATTCCTGGTAACTTTTGTATTTCTTGCAACGCAGAATCCCATTCCCGTGGGGTTGGCTGTGGATGGACTCTATACATAGCTTCTACCCCACGATTCCACATCAATTCATGGGTCACGGCCTTATTTGCCTTAAGCATGCATTCTTCCACTATCATGTGGGATCGATCTCTATTTTGATTAAGAACAAGGGATCCATCATCTTTTCTTTGTTTCTGTAATTTCTCTGTTACTTCACAAATGTTTTTACACTCTTTATGTAATGGTAAATTCGAATCTTCCAATCTTTTTTCACATTCCCTATATGTTAGCCGTTCGTCGGATCTAATCACCGATTTGTATATGTCTATTGATTCATAACTCAATGTGTCTCTGTTGATATACATTTCTACAGTATGTGCTAATCGATCTTCTCCTGGAACTAGGGAGCAAACGTCCTCTGACAAATATCTAGGTAACATGTGGATAGTGTGCCCCGACATATATGTCGAATTACCCCTTTCCATAGCCAATTTCCAGGTTTTTGTATCTGGAGTCACATAATGGGTTACATCTGCTATATAAACCCAAATTCTGTATCCTTTTTCATCCACTTCAATACTAAGCGCATCATCAAAATCTTGTGCGCTAGCTGGATCCGTTGTCCAAGTAGTAAGTTCTCTTAAATCCCTTCTATTTTTAAGTTCAAGTGCGATTTCTTCTTTATTACTATCTGCCCACCCTTTCGCCTCTTCAATAACGTCTGCTGGAAATTGATCTATTATCCCTAACTTCTCTAATAAGGCTTCTCTTTTTTCAATTATCTGCTTATAGACATCCGCTGAAATTTTAACTGGTCCTTCATTTCCCCCATTTTCTTCTTTATTTTCATTCATGTTCTATAACACAAATTTTAAAGCCCTCCTATGATTTATTTTTTTCTATGCAGGTTATCTCTAGGCACAACCTCCGAAACGACACTATACATGCTTTCGAATCTTCAATTCTATCTAACTTCGGCGTCGAATTACCCGGATCAAAATACGAGTTAGTTGAGTTATCCCATCCCAAAATTGATTTAGTTCTAATAGACAAGAAACCTCTCGCGTGTTATGTCGATAGTGCACCTTCTCTCACCGTAAAAGGTGCAAATATTTATGCTCCCTCTAAAAAAGTCGTCACCGTGGATCAAGGTGCAATACGTTTTGTTTCTAACGGTGCAGATATCATGAAACCTGGTATAACCCATGCGGATTCTTCAATAGAATCTGGAGACCTAGTGATAGTCATCGAAGAGGTTCATCAAAAAGCACTTTGTCTGGGTCGATCAATTGTATCTAAAACTGATATGCTTGGTAGTTCTGGAAAAGCTATAGAATCAATCAACTATGTTGGGGACGAACTCTATCATTTTTTCTGACCAAATTAAATATCTCCATCGTCCACATCATAGCGCGTATTACCTTCATATATATAAGTAATTTCGCCCTCTTCGTCAAGCGTTTTCATATGGGAGTCATCACAATATGGTTTGTTCTCAGACAAACCGCACATGCAAATAAACGTAGGTTCGTCACTAGCAGGTATTTTAAAAGGTCCCTTTTCTTCGTGTATAATATATCTTACCATGACTCCTCTTTTATTTTAAGATGTAAAAGTATTACAATTCACTCTCTATATTTGTCATATTTGATGCTTTAAATCCCATGCATTAGAACAATTTTAACATAAAAATCCGGCCGTAAGAACTATGCCCTCTCATGCGCTTTATTAACCTATGGGATTCGTGCACAAAATTCTTGGCAGTGGAAAACGTACTATTCAAGATTACATATCTTTAGATAGCGACGATATCGAGAAAACAGCAGCTCACTCATTTCAAGTCCACATTGCCGAAATTTACGATATAGAAGACGTCATCGCGGTTAAAGACAAAATTTATGACGGCGATCTAGTAATTGCTGATATAACTCGACTAAGAACTAAAGATTCAGTAATGAATCGTATTACTACTGAGCTGAATCAAGTAGCACAAGAAGTTGGCGGAGATATCGTTCTAAGTGGAGATGATCAAATAATTGCTGCTCCTGCTGGCGTTGTAATCAACCGCCAAAAAATCGGACGTAAGTAAGTTTCAACAAAAACTAATTTCCTTTCTTATCTTCTCGCTTCTCAGCTTTCCGTCGCGCTTTAGAGTCCTTTCCAGTCGCTTTAAATAAAAATTCATTTTTCACCGTAACTGCATCAGCAGCTAGTTCTATGTTTCCATCTGCAATGATTTTCTTCAATTCTGCTACTGGACACTCTTCAAAATCTACAATAAGGGTATCTTTCTTACCTGGGTACTTCCCTGCTCCAATACTCACTTTTTTAAATATGGGATTCACTGGATTTTTCACAACATACAATTCTTGACCTTCTCGATTTTCCGTACCATTTATCGGCCCAAAATATTCTTTAATTTCTCCTTTGAGATCTACTATTCTTTCTTCTAGCGTAGCTCCTCTTTTAATTTCATATTCTTTCATTTTAATTTTATCCCCTATCTCTTCCGAACCTTTTTTCAATTAATCTCTCATCAATATACCCCTTCTTACATGCCGGACAAATATCTCCCTTTCTTAAGGCAGATTCATATATTGGAGTTTGATATTCACACTGTCCGCACACATACATTGTCTTAGTATCTTTCCTTCTTCCCCTTGGTTCTCTCTGGACGACTTCTCCTCCTTCACCGTCCCCCTCTTCAATTTTTAACTCTTCCTCTTTCTGATCTGGAAATTCTATCACTTCCTCTCCCTCTGTTCCTTCTTCTCTTAAAGATTTAGGGATTAATCCTCCTCCAAATTCAATATTCTCAATGGATGCCTCTGGCAATCCTGCACTAAATCCTTCATCTTCTCCCGTTACTTCTGGCCACTCCTCTGTCTCTTCTTCAACCAATTCTAGTCCTGTTTCTTCACTAATGTCTTCTAAATTTTTATCAACCCCATCTTCCAAATATAGTTCGGAATCCATTTCGATATCTTCAATTTTCTGCTCTTGTCCCTCTTCTTCTATTGGCTCAACACTGGCCTCTTTAAATTCACTTAAAATTCGAGTTTTACCACATCTATCACATATCTTGTATTCCTGAATGGTAGTGACAATTTCTCTTCCTTGTTCATTTCTTTCTTCTGATCTTTGAACATCACCATACGAATGGCCAAAGATACATAGAATTCCCATTAGTTTACCAGACACTTTCCTTTACTAAAAAGTCTATCATTTCAAAGTGCCTTTTCTCCAAACGGTTTTGAAGAGAACATTTGCACACTTTTAGCAGGTATTAGTTTGCATTTTATCATTTCGCCTTTCTACTCTTTTTCATGACCTCGAACTGTTCTCTTGAAAACAAAGACGTGGGCTGATCCATATGAACTCCTATTTCTCCAGAAAAAAACCGTAATCCCATGTCCTGCACCGTTTGAGGAAGTGAATACCCCTTTCTGATCCATTTTCCCATCTCTATCTCTCTACCTATTCTTTTTCTCCAGTTCTGCTCATACATGCCAATCGTCTCCGTTCTGTCTGAATTAACTACATTTGCTGCACACTCTGATGCTATTAGGCCATAAACTATTCCTCCTCCTGTGAATGGTTTTGTTTGACCTGCCGCATCTCCTATTAAAAATCCTCTCTTGGTACTAACACTTATGGGGGGTCCAATTGGTATCATCCCTGAGCATCTGTTCTCAATTTGAACACCCTGG
>WTZT01000060.1 GCA_009889685.1 Candidatus Hikarchaeia archaeon HikBin4 | reverse complement strand
GAGAAACGTTCTTTCTTACGAGGATATGTAGAATTACGAGAATTGGAGGAAGTGGGTTTTTCAGGTTCTATTGAAGTTGGTGTCTCGTGGTTGTTTATGCTTAATGGGAAAATTGTAGGAATAGATAATGGGGAAATAGAAGACTTTGATGCGAAAGAGGGGACGGTTTATGTGGCCCCCCACCCCTCGCTTCCTTTACTTTTTTCTATGCAATCTTCTATCAAAGAAAAAGGAATACGATACTACACAGAAGATAAGTCGATTGAAGAGATTGATGCCACGTTAAGAGAAGCAGAATTTACAGGATATTTAGAACTTTCAGAAAATGTTCTGAGTGGGGATTATTATATTATCTATCATAGGGGCAGATCGATGAATGTAGCATTTATTGGAAACGTAAATCGATTGATTACAGATGAAGAGGCGCAAGATGGAACAAAAGAAGAGGTTGGGATTTATGAAGTGAATGCAGGGGGGATAAAAACTATCTCGATTCCTAAGGGAAAAGGTGCCGAAGATTTACACCAAAAAATAATAGTTACCGAAGATCGAGTTGAAGAACAAATCATAAAAGAGGGGGTAGCAGAAATTGAGATTGCATTTGAAGAAGAACCACACCCAGAGATTTCAAGTGAAAATCCCCAAAGAGAAGTGACGATAAGGATTGATAAAGGAAACAGATTTAAGGGAGAGGAAGAATGGAGAGAATCTAGAATAATACCTTCGATAGATCCCACTCAAGATGGGGATATGGTCACTGCGATCAAGAGAGAAAGAGAGAAAAAAGATAAAGGAACGAATGTTGAAGAACGAGGAGATACCCTAGAAAAAGTAGTAGAAAATTTAAGTACCCCTAAGGTGCAAAAAACTACCCCATCTAAAGTGGATCAAGAGACTCAATTGATAGAAGAAGAAGTTATTCAAAAGATAGTCAATGAAGATTTTGCGAAAGAGAAATCGAATATATTTATTAGATATAAAAAAGATGAGGGGCCAACTCTTTTAAAATCATTGGAGGGGAGAAAACCTATTGGACAAATATCGGTTGAAACGAATTTGAAATATGAGATCCATAGTAGATTTGATACAGATAGAACATTAGTGAAAGGAAAAAGAGGTACAGAAGAGGTTAAGGAATATATACGCAAAACGCCAGAGTACAGATTTGCGAAGTGGATATATCTTAAATTACCTTATGAGATTAAAGGGACAAAAAATATCAAATTATTGAGATCGTTATATAAAGCGATCCCAAAAATTGATAGAATTCAACTACGGGGTTCGGTAGAAACAATGGGAAAGGATGGAGATTCCCGTAGATATAAATTTGATATTGTTATGGTTGATGTAGAAGGAAAACCACTTATTGTCGCTAATGTAAACGACAATCTCGATCCAACAGGAGGAGAAATGGTAACGGAATTGGTGGAAACTGCTTCTAAAGTTGCAGAATGTGAAGATACATTTGTGGCGGCGTTCTTGGTTAGTTCAAGCTATCATTCCAAAGAAGCTCGAGAAGTTGCTGCGGAAAAAATTAAAGGTAAACGGCGTTCACGGAAGGGAGATTCAAAGATCAAAGATCAAAGAATCAAAGTCTCAAGGAAAGATAAATACCATCTTGGGTTGGTTGATTGTAGAGAGGGAGAAGAGGTACACTTAGTATTTCCAGAATTATAGAGTTTTAAGAATCGTCAGAAATGGAAATGCCTAATGAATTCAAGTTAGAACGGATGCCATCTAGTTTGGTGCTTAGGCCTTCGACAAATGATGCGGTGTTTCCTGTACAAATAGCACCTTGGCTAGAGGGGGCAATTAAACCGCCCTCCTCTAAAACACGGAGCGAATATCTTATTTTATGGTGTTGGAGTCCAGTTTCGTTAGACATTTTGACTATCCCAATGGGTTCATTAGAAATGACTAACTGGAGAATTTCAAGATGCCTATGCAACATCTCGACTTCTTTTTCAAGACGATCAATCATAACCAACATAGGAGAAAGGATGATAAAAGTCTTTTTACGATTTGGGGCAGAATATGGAAGGGGTCTTTAAGAATAAGAGTGAAAAATGATAGGAAAATCAAGATGTCCATTTCCATTTTAGAGATGAAAAATGAATGATTTTCATACGACAATGGATCGGAATGTGTATACGCAGAGTATGCAGAGTGGGGAGTAGAAGGAATGAGCGTAACAATTGTTGGTTCTCAATTTGGGGATGAAGGCAAAGGGCGCATCGTAGATATATTTTGTGATGAAGCGGACATGGTTGTTAGATACCAAGGGGGCGATAATGCAGGTCACACAGTGGTGATAGAGGGGGAAAAATATCAATTATCACTTGTACCGAGTGGCGCGATTAGAGGAAAAATTGGAGTTTTGGGAAATGGATGTGTTATCAATCCGAAGACATTGTTTAATGAAATTGATGGTTTGCGTAAAAGGGGGATCGATCCCGAGATATATATTTCTCAGAGGGCTCATGTTATATTTCCATTTCATAAAGTTGCAGATAACTTAGAAGAAGTTGCGAAAAAGAAAATGAAGTTAGATGCAGGTACTACGGGCAGAGGTATTGGGCCCACATATGAAGATAAAGCTGGCCGAAGAGGGATCAGAATAGGAGACCTTCTTGACAAAGATCTTTTTTGGAAAAAGCTTGAATACTTAACTCAGAAAAGGCGAGAGATGATTTCAGAAGTGACTGGACCTGTCGTTGATGAAGCATTCGACTTAGAAGCCATATATAGAGAATATTGTGCATATGGAGAGAGAATTAAAAAGGGAAACATGGCTATTGTTTCGGGAGAATTTATCACAGAACAAATAAAATTGGGAGCCAAAGTCATATTTGAAGGTGCCCAAGGAACATCACTAGACATAGACCATGGAATCTATCCACACGTTACGTCATCTAACTCTTCTTCAGGATATGCTGCTACAGGGAGTGGCGTCTCGCCTAAGATAATAGGACAGGGTGAAATCATAGGAATAGTAAAAGCATATTTATCACGAGTAGGAACGGGGCCACTTCCTACAGAATTAGAAGGTGATTTTGCGGATGATCTAAGAGAACGAGGGGGAGAATATGGAACAGTAACGGGCCGTCCTAGGAGAGTAGGATGGTTAGATGTGCCAATGTTGCGTCATGCTGCACGGGTGAATGGTTTTACAGGAATAGTCATT
This sequence comes from Candidatus Hikarchaeia archaeon HikBin4, assembly GCA_009889685.1. Taxonomy (GTDB): domain Archaea; phylum Halobacteriota; class Halobacteria; order Halobacteriales; family Hikarchaeaceae; genus Hikarchaeum. Next base: position 1,899 of record WTZT01000060.1, on the reverse strand, counting down.
AACCATATAGATGTACTTGCAGGAATGGGGGACATAAAAGTAGCAGATTCATATGAATTTAGAGGAGAAAGTATACGTGTTTTACCACCTACTACGGAGTTGTGGGGGGAGTGTCAAGCCGAATATAGAAATTTTTCGGGCTGGCCTGAATGTGATTGGTCAAAAGTAGCAGAAAGTGGATACAGTTCCTTGCCAAAAGAAGCTCAGAAGTATATAGATTATATAGCCTCTGAAGTTGATGCCGACGTGATAGCAGTTGGGGTGGGTCCGAGTAGATCGGAGACTGTTTTAAAGAGAAGACCATTTAACTGGTAGAAATCCCGTCACATTTTTAATACTATGTGTTTTCTTAAAGGTTATGAGAAAAGATCTTCTTGATATTCTTTGCTGTCCAATTTGCAAGGAAGAACTAGAACTAGAGGTAATTGAAGAGAGGGAAGATAGAATCGTAACTGGCACCCTTACATGTGTGAAGTGTGGAGAAAAGTATCCTATTGAAGAAGAGATACCAAATATGCTCCCTCCTGATTTGCGTTAGAAAGCTCAAATGGATTTGCCAGATATCTTTTTACCTTACTCGGCCATATACAGATTGTGTCTGCAGATGTAGAAATCCAAATTAATAGAGCTTTTTCAAATTCAATTGAAATTGAAGAGTCCCCAGTAGAAGTTGGCGGGTCGTTTGGATTGATATTGTATAATCATGGAGGCCCGTGTCATGTTTACTTACAGCTTAGTGATGAGATTGCAGAGTTTGCATATATGGGAGTGTCAAACAGGTTTCTAAAAGAAAAAGAAAATGTTAGATTGGAAGTTCATGTGAGAGAAAATGCCCCTGCGACAGAGGGGCGGGTGAAAATAGTAACTGGGCACGGATCTGAAACAGCATATGCTACGATTATAATTAAAGATCCTAAAGAGATTAGAACTCAAATCACGGTTGATAAGAGACTATCCATTCCGAAACCAAAGGTAGTGGATACAGACCCACTGATACCTGCGAGTAAACTTCCATTGATAGCATTGATGATGGTTGCGATTACAATGGCGGCTACTTCTCTTGCAATCATACAAAATTGGATAATCGTAATAGGAGTGATTGTGATAGTAGCAGGAACGTATATCGCATATCAATTAATCAAAACTTAAACACAGCATAGTTTTTGTTTTATAAGACATTACTTAAAGGTAGTATGTCACTTGCAGCCAGTACTCGAAAAAAAGTAAAAAACTCCCCTTATTTGTATGATGCGCTTAGAGCAGGAATAGTCAATTATTCTGCAGCTGCGCGTATGTTAGATTTAGAGGGAGAAGATACAGCAATATCGGTGTCGTTACAACGTTTAAGCAAAGATCTTTCTCCGCTGGAAATATCAAGTGTTGATGCAAATATAACGATCAGTTCTGATGAAATTAAGCAGAGGATGAAAATCCTAATTGAAGGAGATGTGGATGCAAAAATATTGAGCCACTTGATCTTGGTTTGTCATATGAATGATATACATGTGAGAGAAGCAAGCATAGGGAATGGGAAAATAAATATCATGGTGGGGTGGAAAGACGGGCCAAATTCTCTTAGACTGATAGAAATGGCACTGCTATCAGTTCCAGGGTAGGGCGAAAAAGATGAGTTCTACCACGTTAAAGGGGGCCTAAGATTTCCAGAATGCCCTTGTCATTAGAACTATAAGGGGGAAAATTTCTAGTCTTCCTGCTATCATCAAAAGTGACATATAAAGTTTTGAAGTCCAAGGGAACATGAGATAACTACCCATAGGACCAGATGATCCGAAAGAAGGACCGAAATTTCCAAGAGTTGCTGCTACAGCCCCCATTGCTTCAAGTAAAGAGAGACTAATTCCGACTCTGGAGGCGTCAAGAACTACAAAAATGGTGGAC
>WTZT01000006.1 GCA_009889685.1 Candidatus Hikarchaeia archaeon HikBin4 | reverse complement strand
ATGATTTTGACGGTTATGCAAGTGGTGTATGCAATTGGACAATATCCAAGTGGAAAATTATCAGATTGGAATGGCAGATCAACTATCATAATCCCGGGGATGATTTTGATTGGGTTGAGTTTTTTCCTCATTGCAGGAATAAAAACTACATTTATGTTGGTTTTGGCAGTAGTATGTTTGGGGTTGGGAAGGGCCATGTATAATGTCCCCTCCAGGGCCCTGATTTCAGATTTGTATACAGAGAAGAGAGGTCAAGCTATGGGGATATTTACAGCAGGAAGTGATTTGGGGGGAATCTTGGCAGGATTGCTTTCAATCGTCTTGGCTATGACGTATTTAATACTAGTAGAAGGCATACCCAATTGGAGAGTTATTGTAGGATGTTGTGGTGTGGTTAGTTTTGGATTGGTAGGGATTTTTATTTGGAGAAATGAAGAAAAATATAAATGGAACCGAGATATTATAGGGGAAATGAGATCATCAGTGAGGAAAGATGTGATGTATATAGTAGGGGAAAGACACCAAAGAGAAACTATTCTAGCTTTTGCGTTATTTATTTTCGTGGCCACTGCGATGGTAAATTTCCTCCCTTTGTATTTGATAGAGGGAAAAAATTTTGAACTAGGGGTTGCAGGGTCTATTTTTGGTTGGTTTTTCTTGCTAGGGATGGTGGTCAAACCAATAATTGGGGCGTTATCCGACCGAGCGCCTAGATATTTAATTTCAATAGGAGGATTATTAGTGAGTATAGGAGGTATTATTTTATTAATTATAGCAGAATCAGTTTTTGGAGTGATGATTGCTATTGGCATCTTTGCAATTGGGTATAAAGGACAATTTCCAGTTATCGATGCTATTTTGATGGATTCGGCCCCGGACAATTCAACGGGGAGTCACATAGGCGCGGCGAGGAGTATATTCTTCACGTTGGGAGGATTGGGCGCAGCGTATATGGGATTTGCAATACAAAATTATAGCTATACAGTAGGAATGGCAGGATTGGGAGTGGCATTATCACTTGCAGCGTTATTATTAATTCGAAACTATCAAAAGTCGTAGGGAATGAGAGGAATTATTTAGGGAATATTGGAGTTCCAATTTCATAAGATGAAGGAGGTTTTCCAGGGAAATGGACATAACGATATAGTTTATCATAAGCATCCTCCAACACGTTTGAACCGTGGAAAAGTAATACAGAATTGAAATCATATTGTAGTATTTTCTCTAGGGTCTCTTCTGCTTGATTTAAATTAGTAGTGTGAACGGCGGGTGGGAGATGGAATTGGCCGGCTGGCAACCCACGTTGGTCTGCCCCAGAAATTGCATCCCCGGGTATGATTATTTTAGCTTTTTCATCCAATAGACCATAATTATCATCTTTATGGCCAGGGAGGTAGATTGTTTTGAACCTACCAATCTGCTCTCCTTCTTGGTAACGGTGGTCGGGAGTATGTTCGGAGGGAAAATCGGACTCCACGGGGACCCAAGTTTCTACATTGTATGTGTCGACTAATGCGTCGAAAGCACCTACATGGTCACCATCACCATGGGTGATGATTAACCTCCCAGGTGTCAGTCCAGATTCTTCAATGCCTTTGAGTAATGCCTCAGTGGTATCCCGTCGGGCACAGTCGATTAAGGTTGGAACGTCATCTTCAAATAAATATGCACGGTAGCGGTTGTTTCCTTCGGCTACTAGACATGTGATGTCATAAACACCTGGGAAAATTTCTTCAATAGGCATACTATACTTGTTAATGTCAGAGGTAATGATAGTTATCCTTTAAATTAATTTTTGGAAAATGTGTTTATTTTAAGTGGGTTGAGAGGAATATTTCAGATATGGCGAAGTATAATATAGCGTCGGTTGAGAAAATGGAAAGGGTAAAATCAAAATTTACAGAGAGCTTCAATTCGGGATTTACAGATGTATTGGAATTAAAAACTATGAGAGGTAAATTTTGGTTTGTCCCCCCTGGAGAGACAATAGTGGCTCACAAACATGAGGTTCAGGAAGAAATATATTATCAAATAAAAGGACCAGGTAAGATATTATTTGGGGAAAGTGGAGAAGAGGTTGTGGAGGTGCCGGAGGGATCCATAGTAAGTGTTCCTCCTGAAACGTGGAGACAAATAATAAATGATACAGAAAAGGAACATGTTTGGCTCATAATTGGTGCACCTCCAGTAGATAAAGATGGAATTCGTTAAAAATTAAAAAGTTAGAGGTACCCAGGGACTTGAATGACATAGTGCCCATCTTCTTGAATCGCGATGATACATTCATCTCTATTATATAATTCCATTAGATTAAGTTCGTATTGACCTGGTTCAAGAATTTTAATACTTTCAAACTGAGTGCTCAACTCAACTTGGAGTTGTTCAATATACTCAGGAGAGGGAGGATCGTAATGATAATTTAAGTTTAAATTTTTTGGAGGTGTTGGTTGGTCGAGAGGGGCCTCGAGGATTGGTGATTGGTGAAAGGGTTGGGGATCAGACCCAGGTGGGATGAATTGAAATTTTTTCCCGCCACATGCCGTGCACCCAGCTAGCATTTTTTTAGAGCCATCAGAGAATAGTTCCCCACAACTAGTACATTGATGTGGCATTATTTTTGAGATATGAAAGTTGTTATTAACTTTTCGTCTTTATGGAGTGTCTCGATCCGGTTGGCAGGTCCGATAACAGTTAGCTTTGAAGGAGTCCGCCTACCCATTAATTTATTGATGAACGCAGATCCACTAGGAGTGGAGGGAAGATGAGTTTCAATTTCAATTCCAGTAAACTCATCGGGATAAATTTCAGACATTGTTACTTCAATAAGTTTGGATTCTTCATCGGGAGAGAGTCCAGTTTCAAGTATAACAATTTTATCACTACGGACGCTGTCTAAAATCATTCTAATTTTTTCCATTGTTGTGAGTTCCGCCATTTTTTGGCTGCTAATTAAATCGATTTGGATTCCAGTTTTTTGTTTTAATTTTTGCATTTTTATCACCCAAAATAATTCGCTATGTTATCATATACTTCATCCATATTTTCTCCGTCTAATGCCGATAGTGGGACGGTTTTATGTTGGGGAAAGGATTGTTTAATCAAAGTTGGGTTTGATTTTTTCAAATCAATTTTATTGGCGAAAATCAGAACGGGTAGTTTTCTACTTTCTATAATACCAATCAACATTGTGTTGACTTGGGTGAACGGATCTTGTGTAGAATCTAACACATAAATTACCCCGTCGATGTCTTCACGCAACCAGTGCATGGCTTCTGCCACCCCTTCAGTGGCTTCACGAGATCTACGTATGGCGTCTTTCTTAGACATCCCAAAATCAAGAAAGTCATGGTAATCAATTTTGGTAGTTACACCAGGAGTGTCTACGATATCAATAGTGACGATTTTACCATTCCGTTCGATTTCTATATTTTCTTTTCTTCGGGCTCTGCGTGTCTCATGGGGGATTTTACTTTCTGCCCCAATAATATCACCAGTCCAATCACGTGCTATACGATTTGCGAGTGTTGTTTTTCCTGCATTTGGTGGACCATATATTCCAATACGTTTTGGTTTGGATCCTGAAAAAAGCTTGTCTGCCGCTCGCGAAATGCTATCTCTAAGTTGTTTTAGTAAACCCATCATTTACATTACCTCACAGATGAAACCAAATTTTATTACATTTGGTGTCTTCTCACCTATAACATAAATGTTATTTCTAATCACTTAAACTTATGTCAGACGTTTGTCAGCCAAATAAACCACAGTACGTACCCCTTTGTTTCCAGTGGAGTTTATTTTTTGATGTTTTTTCAAAGGATAAAAAAAATATTTTTTTATTTCAGGTTTTTTTCGGTGGTTTTAAGTGTTAATTTCAGGTTTTTTTTCATGAAATTTTTGTCTTTTATAGGTATGGGTGTTAATAAATATTTTCTTTTTAAAAACATATAAATAAAAATATATTTAATATATATATTCCAGTGGAAATGAAAGGGGGTGGGGGACCATTTCCGGTGGAACTTTTTAAAAATATATTTTATAAAAAGAATTTAGCTTAACTGTGTGTATTGTTTTCTATATGCTTCTATTTTGTTTATATCTATTAAAATTTCTAAAGTAATAATTTTTAAAGAAACCTTTATTTCTATTGGAAATATATATTGACATCACTGAAAATTTATAAAAACGAGGCAAATGATGGACCATCTCCATAAAAATAACACCCAATATATTTCCAACCCAAGTCCAAACCCCCCTCCAACAGGTGGTTTATTTGAAAATTTACTTAGTGTTGAACCAATTTTTAACAATAAAGAACTCCTCCGGCATTCTTTTACTCCTGATGTATTGCCACACCGTGATTCCCAAATTCAAACATTGGCTAGTATTCTAGTAGCAGCTCTTCGTGGAGACACACCATCAAATATTCTTATTTATGGGAAAACAGGAACTGGTAAAACAGCAAGTGTTAGACTTGTTAGCCGTGAGCTGGAACAGGCATCTGCGCAATATGATATTCCTTGCGAAGTTAAGTTTATCAACTGTGAAGTTGTTGATACAAAGTATCGAATTTTAGCAGAACTGGCTAACACCTTTATAGAGAAAAATATAGCCTACGTCCTTGAGAAAATTTCAAAACTTGAAACTTCATTAAATGATCTACCTCCCAACTTCAATTCCTCCTCTTCTCCCCAGTCCGAAGAGGGGCAATCCCTCCATGATGAAATTTCCAAACTTAAACACGATCTCAATTCTTTCACAAAAGTACCAATGACCGGGTGGCCCACAGACACCGTCTATTCAACCCTCGTCAAAGCACTTGATTACCGAGAGCGTGTTGTTGTTATCATCCTTGATGAAATAGATAAACTTGTAGAAAAGAGTGGAGATGATGTTCTTTACAATCTATCTCGAATGAATTCTGATCTAGATCGGTCTCGCGTTTCAATCAAAGGGATCTCAAACGATCTCACTTTTACAGATTACCTAGACCCTCGTGTCAAATCATCACTAGGTGAAGAGGAGATAATTTTCCCCCCTTACAACGCCAACCAGTTAAATGATATACTCCAAAATCGTGCAACAACCGCATTTAAAGAGGGAGTCTTGACCGATGGAGTCATCCGGATGTGTTCTGCTTTCGCCGCGCAAGAACATGGAGACGCAAGACGCGCTTTAGATTTACTACGAACTGCCGGCGAACTCGCAGAACGATCGGGCGGTAGCCAAGTAACCACTGCCCATGTAGAATCTGCACAAGAAAAAATAGAACTCGACCGTGTCATAGAAGTCATTCGAACTTTACCAACTCAATCTAAACTTATATTATTTACAATTCTAGTCTTAGTTAAAAAGAATATTTCTCATATCACCACTGGTGAAGTATACAACCTATACCGTCAACTTTGTAAAGAACGAGATTCTGCCGTACTCACTCACCGCCGAGTCACTGATTTAATTTCAGAATTGGACATGCTAGGGATTGTAAATGCGATCGTTGTAAGTAAAGGTAGATATGGCCGAACCAAACAAATTAGCCTTTCTGTTCCTCAAACCAACGTTGAGAAGGAACTATTATCCAACCACCATTTATTTGGGGGTCTAGAAGATACCTCTGTCATCTTCCAAAGCCATTTTGGAACTTAAATAACAACCCCTGCAATTTCATTAAAAATTAATTTAATATATCCCACCCACGGTATTCTACCCTCCGCGGTCCCTTTTACCCATGAAGATTTAACTGGGCCACTAATCCCTTGAGATTGGTCATATTTTCCATTATTATCTCCTTTTGTAATATAACCTTTATGAGGGGCAGGGCAGTTGGGCATCGCTCCACAATCTTTACCCACAACCCAATTCGGATTCCCCCTCTCATACCAATTTTCACCTTCTTCAACTAAAAACTCCACTCTATGTATCACTGGTATGTTTGAACTACCATCTGCATTAAACACAATAACATCTCCCATTTCCCCAAATTTATAATTCCCCCCCACTACCTCTCGTGTTGTAATATTCAATCCCCCCCCTTCTACCTCTTTAACATCAACAATAAACACCAAATCTCCTCGATGTAAATTTGGTTCCATACTGCCACTCTCTATGGCCACTAATGGTGGCCAAACCCCACTAACTCCAAATAAAATCCCTCCTATCAACAAAATAAAAAATAAATCTTTTAATATCACTCTGCCAATTTCCCCTTCCTTAAAAAATCCTATTATTTTCTCAATCATCTATCCACTATTCCTTTCCACTCTATTATACTTCTAACTACCTCTACATCAATCTTTCCGGGCCGCTACATTTTTACCCCCCCCTCCGTTCTTTCCCTCCACGTGCCATCAAATGAACTCTCTAAAGTTATCCAAGAACTAGTAAAATATGGATACAACGCCGAACCCGAGGTGGTGCAATTTATCAATAATACTCCCGATCCCAATTCCACTATTAAATTTTTAATTTCTAATATTCCTGAAGAAATTTTTACTCTCAACATGTCCCATATATCCAATATTTATGGGAGGTCCCCTTCCACCTCGCCCTCCATATCTATATTAAATGATATGACTGGGAATAGCACCGGTTCTGGAACCTACAACGATTTCGTTTCAATTTTTCAAGACAGACTATCTCAACTCACTTCCATTTTATCTAATCGAATAAATCCTTACCCTTTAAATTCTCTTAAAAACACTTCTGGTGAGGTACGTGTTGTAGGGATGGTTTCTAATATTCAAAAAACAAATTCTAATCATATTTTAATAGAACTTGAAGATATTTCTGGAACTTTTTCAATATTGGTACATAACAATAGTGAAATTTTTAATTTAACAGATGAGATACTTTTGGACGAAGTTATAGGTGTTAAAGGAAAACTTTCTTCCGACTCTGAGATTCTATTTGCTGAGATGATCTATTTTCCTGACATCCCTCTCAATTTCCGACCCCCTCATGCCACTCGCCCAGTCCAAGCAGCATTGTTAAGTGATATCCATGTCGGATCTAAACATTTTAATTCTGAACTTTGGTCTGATTTTACAAGTTGGCTCAAAACACCCGAGGCAGAACCCATTGAGTATATTTTAATCGCGGGAGATTTAGTCGAAGGTGTTGGAGTCTACCCCGGACAAGACATCGACCTTGAGATTATTAATATATATGAACAATACGATGCGTTTAATGAATGTCTAAAGGACATCTCTGGTGACATTTCTATGATTATGATACCTGGAAATCACGATGCAGTCCGGCTAGCAGAGCCACAACCCGGATTTGATCTTGAGATTAAAAATATACTCTCTTCCTCTAACATTCACTTCACTTCCAATCCCTCCACTGTGATTGTAGAAGGGGTTCCAATCCTCATGTATCATGGGGTGTCTTTGGATGAGATAATCGCAGAAACACATTCCACTCAGGTTAGTTATGATGCTCCCCATAATGCTATGATCCAACTCCTTAAAAAACGTCATTTGGCCCCTCAATTTGGATCAAGAACTAGGATCTCACCCGAACAGAAAGATTATTTGGTTATTGATAAAATACCCTCTGTTTTTCATTCAGGACATGTCCATAAATTTGGGTATGGTAAATATCATAATGTGTTGGTTATCAATTCTGGCTGCTGGCAATCTCAAACCGATTTCCAAAAACGAGCAAATATCACCCCCGATGTTGGGTATGCACCCATCTTAGATTTAGATACTTTGAATTTAACTATCCGAAAATTCTCATAATTTTTCTCAACCAACCCTTCATTCCTTGAAAAATACCGAATGGTTCAAGTCCCTCCAACTTCCCTGATGGTTGTATAGTGCGTGTAGTTGTAAAGTTTGGAGGAACCAGTGTCGCCACTGGTGATCGCATTGATCGGGCAGCAGCTTCTATAGCAAAACTAGTCCATGATGGGCATGAAGCAGTTGTAGTTGTAAGCGCAATGGGGTCCACCACTGATGATTTATTTGACCAAATAACATTTGAAGCAGACCCCTACGACCAAGCAGAAATAGTTAGCATGGGGGAACGAACCTCCGTGAGAATGTTGAAAGCCGCATTAACCTCTAAAGGTATTAATTCAATCTTTCTAGAGCCTCAACATCCACACTGGCCAATCATTCTTGATGAAAATGGGATTGTATCTGTAGAAGAAACCACATCTAGATCTGCAGATCTCCAAAAAACACTCCACGACACAGTGCCTGTAGTCACTGGATTCCTAGCCGAAGACACTTCTGGGAATGTAACTACCCTCGGACGTGGGGGGAGTGACACCACTGCAGTCATGCTCGGCCATTATCTAGAGGCTGACGAAGTTGTAATCGTCACCGACGTTTCCGGCGTCATGACGGGAGACCCAAACGCAGTTGAAGGTACAATGAATGTTGGAAAAATAAGTGTAGACGAACTACGTAGTCTATCTTTCCGTGGAGCTGAAATCATAGCCCCCTCTGCACTTTCTTATAAAACTGATAAATTTGGTCTTAGGGTGCTCCATTATCAAAATGATGGGCTTTTATCCGGTGGAACTGATGTCACCGGGAAATTCCAAAATTTAATAGACATGCGAGAGAGGGCAGTAACCGGAGTCATGGTTGCCGGACGGGCTGTGAGAAACACACCTCACATCTTACGAGACCTATCTGTTATTCTAGGGGCTTCTAATATTAATATACAAGCTGTATCTAGTGGACTTGATAGTCTCACTTTTTATGTTGACAACGCCGATGGAAAAGAAGTCGAATCTACTTTACACACTGCTGTGATCGACATACCCACTCTTTCTAGTGTAACTGCAGAATCTCCTATAGCAGTTATTAGAATTTCTGGTGGTGTCGTAACTGACCAAACTAGTATTTTGAGGGATCTTTTAGTCGCTCTATCTGAGAATGGTATTAACCTCGCTGACCTCATCACAAGCGCCACTTCTATAGGTGTTTTTGTTAATTGGAATCAACGTAAAGAAGCATTAAACATAGTCCAAAAATTGTTTAATGATATTAATTAAATTTTTTGTTATCTAAACTAAACTCTACTAACTCTCCTTTCTTTACCCCCACTGCACATATTGGATGTTCAAACCCCATCCCATACATTTCATCAATAACCTCTCTCGCTGATTGGGCCTCAAAATCAAGTCTTTCTGGACTATTTTTATCGTAAGTCGAAACAAACATGACATCCCCTGCCCCCTGTACTTCAATTCCATTCTTTCTAATGACTCCAATAAAAGATTCTTCCCCGATAATCCCCGCGATCCTTGGGGTATTGTACTCATCCTTTTCATATCCTGATACAACTAATCCTTTTGTTAATGCATCTTTTGGGTTTATTTTTAATACAAGTTGTTCTACTATCCGATCTACGTGATCTCCATTCCCAATAACAACAAAATCCCCTTCCACCCTCGCGCAATTGTATGCCACATATGGATTTTTTACTTCTTTAGTCTCCTCCATAAATTCAATACTTAAACAATTATCTCTTTTTACCACACGTCGATTTGGAAAAGAACGCGAACAAACACAATACCCTCCAAAATCTTTCCCAACAACAATAAAACGCCCCACATACATATCTTGCAATCATTTATCTTGCTGGATGTATGTACCGATACGGCCTACTCACAAACAACAAAAAACTTTTAACACACACCAGGACCAATCCCCTTTGTATAGTCCCATGGGGTAGTGGCCAATCCTGTCGCGTTCTGGGCGCGACGACCTCGGTTCGAATCCGGGTGGGACTATTTTCCCTTCTACCCATCCTTGCATCGGCAACTTAATAGATCGCCCCTTGAATTATAATCACATGTCCGTAGATTTAGTTATTAAAAACGGAACAATTCATACCTCTAGTAATAGTTATGCGGCAGATATAGCTATTAAAGATGGGCTAATTGTACATCTCGGTTCTTCTGTAACCACTCCCTCAGCAACCGAAATAATAGATGCCACCGGGAAAGAAATTTTACCAGGGTTGGTCAATCAACATGTTCATTTCAGAGAACCTGGTCAAACACATAAAGAGGATTTTGAAAAAGGGTCCCAAGCAGCAGCAGCTGGAGGCTACACCATGTATATGGACATGCCAAATTGCACACCTATAACAAATACACTCGAACGTTATCAAGATAAAGTTGCTCTTGCATCTGAAAAATCTTTAATTGATCATAATAGCTGGGCTGGGGCAACAGATCCAGACGAAGTTGTTAAGATTTACAACAATACTGGAAATCTAGGATTTAAGATATTTATGCATCGGCATCCAGAAGTAGATTATCCTTATGTCCCCGAATTAGCCGTTTATGAAACCAACCGGCTATACAATATTTTTGATGCCATTGCAAAAATGGATAAGAATATTCCTATATCTATCCACCCCTCCGATGTACCTTTAGCGGATGAGCTTTTTTACCGTCTCAAAGCTATGGGGGCCGATGATTACTCGGCTTTGCGTGAAGGAAAGGATGGTATGAACATGACACTAGGGTGTTTTGAAGCCGCATTCCTTGCCCATATAACTGGATTAAAACATCTAAACATTCTACATCTAGGTTTCAATGAAATCACACCAAAACCTCACCTAGATTTTGAAAACCGTGTCACTCTAGTCGATCTTGTAAGAAAACTTAAAAGCTGGGGCTGGGACTTACATGCAGAAGCGGAAGCATCAGCATTCCTCCAACGAGATCCTAGTGTCAACTGGAAACGAAGATGGTACACGCCAGATAATGAAAAACTTTGGAAAGCCCTTGATGATGAAGTTTTTGATTTAATGTTAATCGAACATGCTCCTCAATTAGAGGAAGAGGCAAACAAACCAGATGTTTGGGATGCTGCTTCTGGACTTTTGGGGGCACAGGATTTTTTACCACTTATTTTAACAGAAGTTAATAATGGTAGGTTGACTCTAAATAAACTGGTAAAAATGACCTCTGAAAATCCTGCAAAATTCTTAGGAATATATCCTAAGAAAGGTGCAATACAAGTAGGATCTGATGCGGATATAACTATCATAGATTTAAACAGAAAATCTGTTATAGACGAATCCAAAACTTTTGCCAAAGCTGGATGGTCTAGTTTTGATGGCTACGATGTAATTGGGGTCCCCACACAAACAATTGTTCGGGGAACCGTTGTCTATGATGAAGGTGAAATAACTGCCGATCCTGGATATGGAAAGTATATAGATAAAAACGAGTATCGTTAATTTATTTTATATCTCTTCGATAATTTTTAATCCTTCAGATTTAAGGTGTGTTTCAAACCATTCTACTATCTGTGGGCCAATTAAATTGATATATTTCCCATAAGCAGCGTAATGCGAAGTCCCTCTTTGTATTATAAGTTTTTTGGGCGACGATGCCTTTTCATACAACCGAATAGTTTGACGCTCCGGTGTTGTGTCGTCATTCTCAACACAAATAAATAAAACCCCACCATCTATCTGATCAACAACATCCTCTGGGCAGTATTCTATTATGGCTTCTGCACAAGACAAGGGCAATTCTTGTGGTATTTTAGTATCTACATCACTTTTAACATTCGTCGTCATTCTTTCAGGTGTTGGTATCTGTAGACCTTCTAAACCTCTAGAAGGTATCATTTTACTTTTCCCAGTAAGAACACGTTGCCTACGATCCTCTTCTAGTGCATCAAGCAAACCAAGCCATTCATATTCTCTACGCATTCCTCTTACCCATTCAGCCCCATCTGCAACAGCATTGTTAGCTACCATACATTTTACTCTTTTATCCCGTGCAGCAGCTACAACCGCATTCCCGCCGCCCGTGCCACCCGAACCAAACAAACCAATCCGATTATTGTCTATTTCATCCCTAGTTTCAATATAGCTAATCGCGTTGCGGATATCTTCTATCTGGCGCTCTGGATACAGGACAGAATCTCCTTCACTATCTCCAAACCCTCTATAATCAAAAACCAATACAACAAAACCAGCATCTATTAACAAATCATGGTATTGTTTGTATAACTTCCCACCTTTTAGTCCCAAAAAACCCGGTCCCTGAACGATACCTGGAGCCGGACCCTTCATTTTTTCAGGCAATCTAAGTATGCCTGCAACCTTTTCACCTTCACTATAGAACGTAACATTTTCTTCTATCATTCCTACTTATTATAACCTCTATTAACTGTTAAAACGATCGTTATGACAAATTAACCAAGAACAACGTTAAGCTCAACGTACACATTTTGTCAGAAATGAAACTCCCTTCTAATTAAATTCTTATTTATTTAGGGCAGTTGGGGAGTATGTCCTGTCCCAATAAATCCAAACAGTAATCCCAATCATCAAATCTCATCCGTAGGTCGAACACAAGATGATTAAGCCCACTTTGAACAAATTTCTCTACACCGTCTACTATATCTTCTGGCGTACCTGCTAATAATACTCCATCAAGATCTTCAACTTTAGTAAATTTCCCACCCTCCGGTTTGACCCATTTATCTCTTTTATTAGATGAATCTAGTAGTCCTTGAATGTTTGCAGAATCAAGTGCTTTCTGTCGGTCCTCATCCGGACTTGTAATCGGAACTGCACCCACTGTTGGTCGTGACCTTCCGTGCTCTTTTGCTTCTCTCTCAAGTTTGCCAATCGCTTTCACAAATGTTGGCATATTAATCCTCCCTGGGAGCCATCCATCACAAAATTCTGCCGCCCATGAAACAGCTAATGGAGTTGAACCCCCATACCATATGGGAATTTCACTAACCGGCTGAGGTCGAACCCATACGTCCTCAAATGAAAATACATCTCCATCGTGACTAAACACATCTTCATTCCATGCAGCTCTTAATATGTCGACATTTTCCCGAACAACCCCCGTTCTATTCTCATAACCCTCTGGAAAACCAATGGCATCGAATTCATGTTTAAAATTTCCTGCACCAAGGCCACAAATCGCCCTACCATTTGACATCCAATCCAAACTCGCAAATTGATGTGCAAGATGTAGAGGATGCCTTAGTGGTATCACTACTGCAGTTCCAAGTTCAATCTTTTTTGTAACAGTTGCCAATCCAGCTAATACGGCAAATGTATCCACATGTGTCTTGTCTGCACCTTCCATCCCATGAGGTTGAAATATCAAGTGATCTCTAATCCATACCGAGTCAAATCCATACTTTTCTGCTTTTATGGTCCCCCCCACTAGTTTTTCTACCGATGCATGTTCACCAAAATTGGGAAGTAATATCCCATATTTTTGTTTCTCCATGTAGTTCTATCTTCAACAACTGTAATTAATTTATTGAAGTCACCGTTTAGCATTCTATATGTTCTATGGGAGTGTTATTATCACTTTTAAAATCCGTGTATTTTCCAC
>WTZT01000059.1 GCA_009889685.1 Candidatus Hikarchaeia archaeon HikBin4 | reverse complement strand
TGTTGAGCAGCAAATAGAAGGTGCAACGGGGCAGGGCATAGCTAGTGCCCTATATGAAGAAATTATATACGAGAAGGGGTTAGTTATTAATCCTAATTTTAAAGATTATCGCATTCCGGGGACGATGGAATTGCCTTATGAGTCAGAAACCATCATAATTGAAACAGAAGATGAGATGGGACCATATGGGGCCAGGGGTGTTGGAGAAATGGGAATGATGGCTTCTGCCCCAGCAATTGGAAATGCCATTTCAAGTGCCCTGTCTATTGAATTTGACACAATACCAATAACACCAGAAAGAGTGGTTGAAGCACTAGAGAATCAAGGAAACTGAAACAACAAAAATAGAGGTATACAACTACTTTCCAGATACGTATTCTTTTCCTTCTATTTCAGGATCTAGCGTGCTTTCAACAAACAGATCTTCAGGCAAATATTTTTTAGGAGTAAGGCCTTGATCATACGCATAGCCAAGTAGCTTATCGAGAGTGCGCTGATTGGAAGGTACCAACCCATATGGCCAAGGATTCTTTCCTAATACGTCCTGTTGATGATCGAGATGCTCTTGTGCCCAAGCTAATGCCGTCCAGCGAGGGTCTTCTATCTTTTGTAAACATATGTCACGCGCTTCAGAAAATGCTTTGTAGATATTTGTTGCGATCCAGGGGTGTTTTTCTAGCAACGTGTCCCGAATAACCACCGTGTGCATTAGTGGAAAATGTTTAGTTTCTTCGTAATAGCGCTGTTCTTCTAAGAAAGGATCTTCGAATATATGTTCTGCTCCTTTTTTATTTTTTACAGAAGTTAATCGGGCGGGGTAGAAAGCTCCATCAAGATCCCCAGATACTAGCATTTCTTCAATATTCCTACCTTCTGAGATTCGTTGAACATTGAATTTGTCAGGGATAGTTAGTTGAACGTCTTCGGCATCATCGGTATACCACTCGACTGAAGTTAAGTCTAGTCCATACTGTTCTTGTGCAATGCCCCTCATCCAGATGCCTGCCGTAGTTTGCCAGGTTCGCAAACCAATCTTTTTTCCTTCAAAATCCCCAGGATTTGTAGAAGAAATTCCACTATTTTTAAACATATAAGAATGGCGGAACCTTCTGTGGGGGAAGACAGTGATTGCGGTGAATGGATAAAGATCACGGTGTTTTCTCGAAGCGAGATAAGATCCTAAAGACATTTCACATATATCGAATTCTCCATGGCGCATCATTCGCCAATGACGTTCGGGAGATTCGTAGGTTAGAACATTTAGATCAATGCCACTTGGTTGTACAAGGCCTGTGTGAAGAGCATATGTCAAATCATATTCTCCACAAGCTAATGTCAAATCGATTGCCATTAGTAGCAATTGGTTTGCTAATGTAATAAAATAGATGCAAGGGGGCTGAAGAAGGAAAGATCACAAGGAACTTTTAATATAATTGAGAGACCTATAAGAACGAGTATTATGGATCATTGGCGTCTTAAATTTGGAAAGATTGAACCTTCAGTGTGGAATCATGGAAACGAATTTCGAAAAATGATAGTGGAAGGAGTGGAGATGTATGTGGTAAATATGGGGGTAGATAAATTTACACCTGAAAATCTCTCAGAAGCATTTGAACAAGTGTATCCAGCAGCGAAAAGATTGGATGAGAGAGGTGTGGATTGTATTATTGCAGGGGGGAGTCCTATTTTTGCATTGAAGGGTGCAAAAGGAGAGGATGAGCTACTTGATCGCATAAATGCAGAAATCCGAGCTCCGATAACAACCAATTTAAAATCTCATGTGGATGCCATAAAAGCTGTTGGGGCAAAATCGATTATAGCAGTTACGCCATATCCCAAAGAAAGGAACGAAGAACGTGTTAAATATCTAAATGACCGTGGAATCGAAGTTATTGCATTGTCTGGAATAAATCGTAGCGGGCCAGGAGATATAGATGGGGTATCTTCGTCGACTGCGTATCGTGCTGCAGTAGAATTGGCAAAAGAAAACGAAGGATATGACGCGATATACATACCGTGCCCTCAATGGGAAAGTACCAGTTTCATAGAGGTACTAGAACAGGATACAGGAGTTCCAGTAATAGGAGATGCACAGGCCCAGGTGTGGAAGGGGTATCAACTAGGGGGCATTTCTCCTAAAGTTGAAGGGTATGGTCAATTATTCGATACGCTGTAGATAGAAATGATTCAGGTTGAAAGAATCCAAAACGTACTGTCTGAAAAAGAAGTAGACGCTGTGATTGCCACTTCTGCAGAAAATGTATTCTATACGTCTGGGTTTAGAGGTCCGCTCGAACCAAAGCGGTATTCCATGTGGGTGGAGGGCCAAGATTGTCCGGATATGATACTTCCAAATGGAGACACAGATTTGCTCATAACGAATCAATTGGAATTTGGAGAGGTATACTCGTATGGAGACTACTATTACTACGAAGGACACGATCTATCAAACCGTGAAAAAGAAATATTGGAACTGAATTTCAAAAATAATTCTTCAGATGCCATCGGAGCTTTATTAGATGCAATAGCTAACTTAGTAGGCCAGGGGAAAACCATAGCTCTTGAAAGTAGAAATTTGACGGGAGAAGAGACTAGATTAATTGAAAAGGGATCGAAATGTAAAATAACAGCCGCAGAAGGAATTTTTTCAGAATTACGGAAGATTAAAAGTAAGAAAGAAGTGGAGAGACTGGAGAAATCTGTAGCAATAACAGAAGCTGCAATTGAATATTCATCGGGACGGGTTAAACCTGGAATGACAGAAAAAGATTTAGAAAAAATATATAAAAAAAGATTGATTGAGTTAGGGGCAGAGCCTGGTTTTTGTTTGATTGGGTTTGGACCTCATAGTGCAGAGTCTTGCATCCCTAGTGAAATAGCATTAAAAGATGGTGACATAGTGTTATATGACGTGGGGTGTTCGTATAAAGGATATGCATCGGATATTGCTAGAACGTTCTTATTTGAATATTCAGATTCTGAGATAGAGATGAAATATGACATATTAAAAAAAGGGATGGATAAAGAAATTTCTCTAATTAAGAAGGGAGCATGTACTTCAGACATATTCAGAGAGACTATGAGATACATACGAGAAGAAGGTGCAAGGAGAGGTATAAAAAATTTATCAGAATTCAAACGACATCACCTGGGTCATGGGATTGGGATTTCAACGTATGATGACCCACTCATAACACTAGAAAAAAATGAAATTGAATCGGGAATGGTAATGTGCGTGGAACCACCTTACTATGAAATTGGAGTTGGTGGGATCCAAGTTGAAGACGAGATCGTGGTGACAGAAAAAAAAGTGAAAAGATTAAGTCATGCTCCAGATGACATGATCATATTATAGCAATATCATTCCTCAAATGGAAGAGTCCATGCTTCGTAGAATAGATCATCTAATAATGATAAAGAATTGGCATTTAGTGGAAATTCACCTTCGATTTTATCTAGTGGCTGTTTTCTATTGGAGAGTAGACTGGCAGTTTTAGAAATTTTATGATATTCATGCTCTACCAAACGTCCGAAGAGTTCTGGTAGTCTTGCCCTTTCGCATAATTCTCGTGCGGCGTCAGGTCCAGCATATATTTTACTTTCAGAAGGGACAACTAAGAACATAGCGAACGGCGAGTAATTGAATTGGGCTTTCAAGAAATTTTGAGCCGTATTTTCGTGCCAGGACAGGGCTCCGAGATCCCGAGTCCGTTTCAGCCATTTTGTTACTGCGGAGCAGTATGGGCATTTAGAATCATAAATGACAACAGAGTCTATGTTAGTTGTGCGTTCGTACTTTGCCGTCATTATAGATTAGAAAATTCTTCAATTAGATCTTTGTTTCCAACATAAAGAGGGGTTCTAGCGTGCAGAGTATCAGGTGATAGATCTAGGATAGATACATCTCCGTTAGAAGATAGGCCACCAGCTGATTCAATTATGTAGGCCACAGGATGTGCTTCAAACAAAACTCTAAGTTTCCCATTTGGAGAGGATATAAGATCGGGGTATGCGAAAATCCCACCGTAGGTTAATATTTGATTGACATCACTTATTAGCGAACCACCATAACGTAGCTTGAGTTTAGTTCGGATGCCGTCTGCATATTTTTTAAATGATGGTTTCCATTCTTTTTCAAGTCCTCCAAATCCGTATAACTGAGGAGTTTCTGGCAGAATTATATTCTCTCGAAGTAGCTGGAGTTTTCCTTGGTCGACTATAAATTCGTTGACAGATCCAGAATGTGCAGTCACCATTGTGGTTATGGGACCATATAGAACATATGCTGCTGCAATCATATTCTTTCCAGAAGTGGGAAGGGGAGAATCATACACCCCAACAATAGTTCCAATCATATTATTAGATAGTAAATTGGAGGAACCATCTAGAGGATCTATTGCGACTGAAAATCCATCTCCAGAAATCAATATTTCTTCTCGTTCTTCGGATGCGTAAGACCCAACACTGTCAAGTTCTAGGAGTTTGTTTGCGAAGAGATTATCTGCCCAAATATCAGCTGCAAACTGAGAATCACCAGTTGGATTCTGAGTAGTAGAAGATTCACGACGAATGCTTAATTCTTTTCGAATTGAGGGAGCAGATTCTGCTAGGGTATTGAATATGTCTTCAATCATGTTAGGGAGGATAGGGCATCTTCAGCGGATTCGCCGTCATGGACTATTCTACCAAGTGCATCTAGCATTTCATTTGCATTATCACGCTGCCACACGTTTCGTCCGACTGCGAGACCGGATCCACCGGCATCCATGACAATTTGAACACTAGTGAGAAATGTCAAATCATCTACTTTCGAACCACCACTAAGAACCACCTTGACAGGACCTGCGGCTTGGATTGCCCATCGCATTGCGGCCTCACTTCCAGGATATTTAATTTTAGCAACGTCTGCCCCTAGTTCCAAAGCAAGTCGAGAAGCATAAGCTATGACCTCATCTGAGGTGTCATTTCCATTGAATTTTTCTTGTATTCCTTGACCACGAGGATAAGACCACATAACTATAGGAATTCCATGAGATCTGGCTTGTTCTTGAGCCAGTCGGAATTCTTCTGCCATTTCAATTTCATGGTTAGACCCCCCGTATAAAGTGAACCCAATAGCAGAAGCTCCAAGCTCAACTGCATAATCAACAGACC
>WTZT01000058.1 GCA_009889685.1 Candidatus Hikarchaeia archaeon HikBin4 | reverse complement strand
AAATTTAATAGTATAATCTGGATATCTCGTGATAAGGACGTATTGGCCCTAGGAAATATTACGGGGGCGTTGGTATTTCAATCAACTCTACCTGTGACTCTTGGTATCGTTTTCACATCTTGGGATTTATCCTTCAACTGGGGTACTGTTGGATTCTTAAATGCCCTTTCCGCGGTACTAGCAATTTTGGGTGCTTCCATTCTATACATACGTGCTAGATACACCTCAGATGATATGCTAACCCACCTTCCATTTTTGATTGGTGGGGTTCTGTATCTCTTGTTCATTTTCCTCTTGGTTTACCATATCATGAATTTTGATTTGGCTATTGCTAGCCACGGGTAGCTCTAAAGAAACTTATGTATTTTGAGATCTGTAATTAATCTATAATGCAAATTTTTGGTCTCCTGGGAAATCCAGTAGGTCATTCTTTATCTCCTGCAATGCATCACGCAGCATATTCCCATCTCGGAATGGATGCCAAATACATCACAATAGAATCAGAAGTCTCCGATCTCAAAGAAGTTATTAGTGGCGCTCCTAAAAATGGGATCTCAGGTTTAAATGTGACAATACCTTTTAAACAAGACGTTCTATCTTATGTTCAAACAGACAAAATAGCAAAACGAATTGGGGCTGTCAACACAATTGATTTTTCTGGAGAAAACCCAATTGGATACAATACCGACGTGGCTGGGGCCCGCAGATCTTTCGAGCATCACGACATCAGTATATCTGGAAAAAATTCTGTTGTTCTCGGGGCAGGAGGGGCTGGCCGCGCTTTGGCTTTTATGCTATCCGACGAAGGCTCTCATGTTTCTATTGTCAATAGAACTGAAGACAAAGCACATTCTCTATCCAAATCTGTACCTAACTCTACAGGATATGGGATCTCTAGCCTACCTAATTTACTCATAGATGCTGATATACTCGTAAATACAACTAGCGTTGGAATGGGGACTGATATTTCTCCCATCCCTAAAGCTTTCCTCCACCCTGATCTCGTTGTAATGGATGCCGTTTACCGTCCTCTTGCAACCCGATTACTTCGAGAAGCGAAAGAATCTGGTGCAACTACTATTGACGGGGTCTGGATGCTCTTGTACCAGGGAGTAGAATCTTTTGAAATTTGGACTGGTAGAAAAGCTCCCGTGAGTATAATGAATAAAGCAGTACGATCACAGCTGTAATATTTCTCTCTGAATTTTCTTTCGATCAAGCAATGTCTTTTACCGCCGGTATCTATTAGCTAACCGTGGACTCTATTAATTCTCAAATTGAGGTATGCACTGACAAAAGCGATTATCTATCTATCGCAGCAATCTCGCCCCTGAATTCTAGAATTCCTGTAGAAGTCAGAGTTATTGTAGATGACCCATTTAAAGCGTATATCAATTCCCGAGAAGGTTCTCAGAGTTTTTATCTAGAGACAACTGGATCCTCACCCGGGTGGGGATATTTTGGCATCAAGCCAAGCGAATTTCTTGAGATTACCTCCGATCCTTTAACTCCCTCATCCGCTCTATCTCAACTATATAATTTTATTTCTAAAGAACATCTAATACGCAATGGGTGTGAAACTCCTTATCCCTGTGGGGTCTTCGGATGGTTATCCTATGAATTAGCAAGGGAAATAGAAGATATACCTACTCGTATTAATACTTCAAATCCTTTTCCTTTAGTTCAAGTTGGACTTTATGATTGCATAGTATCATGGAAAGAACCTCGTGATAACCAAACAACACTAAGAATTACTTCATGTCCTGCTATAGGAGATCCCGAAGCAACTTTTGACACTGCGTTAACACAAACACTTAATCTAGCTAGTTCTCTTCAAAACCCACATTTTTCATCCAATAATCTCCCTTATTCTCAAACCCTCGCCGATTTTCAGAGCGATTGCGGGCGTGAAATTTTCTGCGAACGTGTCCGAAAAATTAAACGTTATATTCGCAATGGAGATACTTTCCAAGTCAACACAGCACACAATCTAACTATGAATTCCGACATCCCTCCTAGTCTCTTATTCAGTGCTCTTCGAAAGATAAATCCAGCTCCTTACTCTTCTCTATTAGAATTTCCCAAAATTGATTTAATTGGAGTAAGCCCTGAGCTACTTTTCCAACTAGAAAATGGCTCAATCATAGCAGAACCCATAGCTGGAACTAGGCCAAGAGGATCCAATTCTTCTGAGGATCTTGCCCTCGAAGCCGAGCTTATCAATAGCCAAAAAGAACGAGCAGAACATGCTATGCTCGTTGATTTATGTCGAAATGACATTGGAAAGGTAGCCGAATATGGCACTGTTCGCATCGATGAGTATTGCAGAGTGGATAGATACTCTGCCGTAATGCATCTAGTTTCAACAGTCAAAGGAACCTTACAACCTACCAAAAATGTACTCGACATAATTAGGGCAATGTTCCCCGGTGGTACCATTACGGGTGCTCCAAAACCTCGGACCATGGAGATAATAAACGAAATAGAAGATTCTTACAGAGGTCCCTACACAGGTAGCGTTGGCATCTTTGGTTTTGACAATCGGGCCACTTTGAATATCATCATTCGAACTTTCATCCACCAAAATGATACATATTCTCTTCCAGTTGGTTCTGGAATCGTACATGATTCTTCTCCCGAAACTGAATATGAGGAAACTCTTTCTAAGGCTAGAGCCCTAGTCGAAGCAATGAACCTAGCACTTTCAAATTCCCCTCCCCTGGACTGACTTAAAAATTACTAACTGCCTATTACCATGGACTTTCCTCACATCTTAATCATCGACAATTATGATTCATTTTCGTACAATCTCGTCCAAGGGATTGGGACTATAGCAAATGTAGATGTATCTCGAAACGACGCCATGAGTATAGAAGAAATACAAAAATTAGACCCCGATGGTATTATTGTATCCCCTGGCCCCGGGTTCCCTCAAGGTGCTGGCGTTTCCATGTCTATTTTTTCGGAGTTAACTTATCCCACACTTGGAGTCTGCCTAGGCTATCAAGCTCTATGTGCTGCAAACGGAGTCTCCATCATTCACGCCCCTTCTGTTGTACACGGAAAAATTTCCCATATAACTCATGATGGATCTGGTGTTTTATCCAATCTACCCAATCCATTTGTTGCTGGACGGTATCATTCTCTAACGGCCGAAGAAAGTAGCATACCCGACTTCCTCATTCCAACAGCCTGGACTCTTGACGAAGTCCCTCTTCTTATGGGGGTTCGTCATACAAAAAAACCCCATGAAGGTGTCCAATTTCACCCCGAAAGTTTTCTGACACCCCTAGGAACTAAAATATTAGAGAATTTCTGTTTACAGTGTCTGAAATGATGCTTTCATTTAATCACCATTTAAGCTTTAGCAGCTTTATTTCCTCAATATGAGCACAAACGACATACTAAAACGTGTCCAAAAAGGAGAAATTAAACTCCACGAACTTGAGGAACACGTCGATCCTGATCTCGCAGCCAATGTCCGCCGACAGATACTAGAATCAGAATTAAATGTCAAACTCTCTTCTATTGGAAATTACACTTTCGACGCAAAATTGGCTTCAACTAACATCGAAAATATGATTGGATCTGTACAAATACCTATGGGGATAGCTGGTCCAATCACCGTGTTTGGATCTGCAACAGAAGGATCATTTTACCTCCCTTTAGCAACCACGGAAGGAGCATTAGTCGCTAGCGTAAATCGCGGGTGTTCTGCCATTCGAAATGCAGGTGGGGCTATAGCTAGAGTATTCAACAACGCGATGACACGGGCCCCCGTATTTAAAGTCGCCAATGTTTCTGAATCTTTAGATTTCGTAAATTGGATTTCTACCAATTATTCTGAAATAGAAGAAATAGCCAACTCTACCACCAACCACGGAGAATTAGTAGGAATCAAACCATACGTAGTTGGAAGCTCTATTTTTCTACGATTTTCCTACGACACTAAAGATGCCATGGGTATGAATATGGTCACAATTTCTACTAAAAAAGTGTCTGAATTCCTAGAAACACAAACTACAGCGAAACTCATTTCTCTTTCTGGAAATCTCTGCTCTGATAAAAAACCAGCTGCTATCAATGCGATCGAAGGTCGTGGAAGAACAGTTTCAGCTGATGTTCTAATCCCCCGAAAGATAGTGGAAGACAAACTCCATACAACCCCCGAAACCGTTGTGGAGATTAATACCCAAAAAAATTATATAGGCAGTGCCAGAGCAGTTAGCCTGGGTCACAATGCCCAAGCAGCAAATATCATTGCAGCAATTTTCTTAGCAACCGGCCAAGATGCAGCACAAGTAGTAGAAGGTGCTAACGCTATCACAACCGCCGATGTCCGAGACGGAGGTCTATACCTAAGTGTCACACTCCTAAGTCTTGAAATAGGAACTATCGGAGGGGGGACTCATTTGCCTTCTCAATCCGAAGCACTCGATATTATGGGCGTTCGAGGTGGCGGAAACCCCCCTGGATCCAATGCAGATTCATTTGCAGAAATAATATCTGCAGGTGTCCTCGCAGGAGAACTATCACTACTCTCTGCACTAGGTTCTCGGGATCTATCAAGTGCCCACGAAAGACTCGGAAGATAACTATTTCCCTTTCTTTAAATTTTTTTCACCATTGCTCTTTTCTATCTTACTTGATAATAATCGAGTTCGTACTTCTCGGGCGATTTCCATATCTTCTACTTCTGCGAATTTTCTAAGCTTCTCAAAATTGTGCCTCTTACTACATCTAGGGCATTTAACAGTCTTCGGTCGCATCTCAACTATCCATACTGTCTGACACCTGTCACACCCAACCACCGAGTACATATGGGTTTTTCTTACTTTTTTCAATAGATAAAGCATATGTTCTATGAACCCCTGATACTACTTACAAAATAGCACTATGCCCTCTGAAGATCAAATAGTCGACTTAGAAGTGACAAAAGCCTATCCCAATGATTCTGGTAGGGGAATCGCACGTCTAGATCCTGATACACTTCTTCATTTAAAACTCAGTCCTGGAGATATAATCCGAATTAAAGGGGGAAAAGAAACCGCAGCAAAGGTATGGAGGGCAGACCGCCAAGATTGGAACACCAATACTGTTAGGATAGATGGCTTCACACGTCAAAACGCTAATATTAGTCTTGGAGAGAAGGTTTCGATCCAAAAGATAGACCCAATTCCTGCAGAAAAAGTAGTTTTTGCCCCCCATCGAGCTAGCACCATTCGTTTCGGC
>WTZT01000057.1 GCA_009889685.1 Candidatus Hikarchaeia archaeon HikBin4 | reverse complement strand
GAGTAAAAGAGCGATTACTGCAAGGGGAAGATGGAGCACTTCGTGAGAAAGCCACTCTACCGCGTAGATGAAGAGATGCGCGCCGAGGATGATGAACCCAAGTGCGAAAAGTGTCTGGGAAATGACTAACAAAGTAGAGGGATTGGAACGCCGAGGGGCTTTAGTATCGAGAATGGGTACTATTAGGGCTAGTTTGTCAAGTAAAATTCCAAAATGGAGATCCCCGAGAAATTCTGGTTCGATCGCAGGCCCACCATGTAGAGTAAGGCGAAGATAAAACAGATATAGGACCACTAAAATGAAAGCTATTATTAGAGACAGAGATCTCCAAGGGACAAGTGCGGCAATTAGTGCTAGAGAGTACGCGATGATAAAAAAGGAAAGATCGCGTCTAGTTGCAGGAGAATATATTTTTAATTTTGACCCGGAAGATCTTCTGGATTTGAAAAAAATCAAACTACATCCTATGAGAAACATGGCGATAGTAGCTAACATGAATGGTGCACCTAGAATGGCACCCACTCCGATATCGTCTGCAGAACTTGCACCACCGGTTATCCACACAGTGTAAATCGCAATGACAGGTATCATGGTTTCGGGTAGTGCAGTTCCAACTGCTGCTAGAATACTTCCAGTGGCACTTTCAGAGAGACCAGTTTTGTGGCCCGCCCATTCAATTCCATTGGTGAATATGGTGGCACCAAAAAGAAGTGCTATGAATGAAATGATAAGAATGGATATATTCAATAGATTAGGAGATATAGAAAAAAATTCACTCATATATAAAATTGTTAGAAGGGTTACTAAAGAGTTACTTTATACAACTGAGAGGGGGAAAGAATTTTGGAGATTACCACCGATTGGTTTTTATTCGAACGAAAACTCACGGATTAATGTGATAGGCATTGTTGTGAGTCGGTCTGATTCTGTTTCAGTTTTGATTGGGAAAGAAATATTAAAGATAGTTGGATGGGTACAGAAGAATGATTCTAATCGGACTGATGCAGAAGGCGGGGGAAAATATTATTGTACAGATGGATTTGAACTAAGAGAGTTTGAAGGATTGCACATTCAGCTTGAAGAAGTTGAATTGGCTTTCAAAGCGCCAGAATGCATCATATTTGTTTCTAGACATGTGGGAGAGACTGGGGCTTTGTTGACGGCTCATTATACGGGGAATTTTGGAGAAGCAAAATTTGGAGGCATGCCTAGAGAGCTATCAAGGGCATGTCCAAATTTGCATAAGGCCATTATAGATGCACTAAGAAAATATGCCCCTCCGGATTATGAAGTGGGAATTGAATGTACACACCATGGCCCATCAGATGTTAATGTTCCTTCAATGTTTGTAGAGATAGGAAGCTCAGAACAAGAATGGGGAGATGTAGAAGCGGCTAAATCTGTTGCGAAAGCAGTTATGAGTATCAAGGGGAAGGGACCCGATTGTGAAAAGATAATTGTGGGTTTTGGAGGAGGGCATTACATACCACGGTTTGAAAGAATTATAAGAGAAACTGATTGGGCAATTGGACATGTTGTCGCGGACTGGTGTTTAGAGGAAATAGAGAGGTTAGATGGAGAAATGATAAAAAATATATTCGATAAAAGTGGATCGAATAGGTGCATCGTGGTGAATGGAAATTTAGAATTGGAGAAAGCCATAAAAGATGCGGGATATGAGATCGTTGGCGAAAAATGGGTGAGAGAAACGAGCGGATTGGGACTAGAAATGGTTTCGCTGATGGAGACATCCATTTCAACTATCGAAGATGGGTTGCGGTTTGGGATGGTTAGATCGGGTCAGATGAAAATTAGAGAATTAGATGAATCATTTTTAAGGGATATTCAAGCTATAAATTCGGAAAGGGTAAGAGAAGTAATAGTTAAAAATACAATTGCGTTTGAGACTGTTGAAAATGGAAGTCGAGTTAGTGGAAAAGTGGCAATAGAGGATCAGCAAGCCTATGAGAACATAGTTGGAGAATTTTGCCACATATTGGAAGAAAAATATGATTTGGTGGTTCGAGAAGAGAAGGAGATCATTGTTAGAGAACAGATATTTAGTCCGGAGAAAGCACGAAAAATGGGAGTTGAAGAAGGTCCTAAATTTGGAGAATTAGCTTCTGGAAAATCGGTTGGAATGGGAAATTGGATATTGATGCCAGAAGAAGTACAAGAAGAAAAAATTAGAGTATACAAGCTAAGTTAATAATAGGTATATATAGGAAACCGAAGTTAAAAGAAGGAATAGAGAAAATGGGTATTTCGAGAGGGCGTATAAAAGGAACACTAATGAGCTTGAGTATATAATAAATATTCAAATGGAATTTATCACTGAAGATGTTGTCCAACAGGCTGAAGAAAATGTAGGTCTTGTGGAGATACCATCGCGGGATGGGCTATTGACGGATGAACAGCTCCTTGAGATTTTAGAAGAGTTACAAACAAACATCACAGTTTTTGGATGCGGAGGAGGGGGGAACAACACAATCGATAGAATGTCTGATGAGGGAATTCATGGGGCAGAGTTAGTAGCTGCCAATACAGATGTTCAGCACTTGGTGAAGGTGAAAGCGGATACTAAAATATTGATGGGTAGAAATATAACGAAAGGGAGAGGTGCAGGATCGTTGCCACAAATAGGAGAAGAAGCTGCCCTTGAAAGCAAAGATGATATAATTGAAGTTATGAAAGGTTCAGATATGGTATTTGTCACAGCGGGATTGGGAGGAGGTACGGGCACAGGAGCCGCACCTGTAGTTGCCAAAGCTGCGCGAGAGATGGGTGCACTGACAATTGCTATTGTGACAACACCATTTACAGCCGAAGGAGAGGTTAGGAGAGTAAATGCAAATGCGGGTCTCGAGAGACTACGAGACGTTGCAGACACGGTAATTGTTGTTCCGAATGATCGGCTGCTCGAAGTTGTGGGTAAATTGCCCGTAAAAGAAGCGTTTAAAGCTGCAGATAGAGCGCTTATGCGGGCAGTGAAAGGAGTAACAGAATTGATTACAAAACCGGGGCTTGTTAATCTAGATTTTGCAGATGTCAGAACAGTTATGGAAAAGGGCGGAGTTGCGATGATCGGATGGGGGGAATCGGATTCAGAAAATAGAGCACAAGATTCGGTTAAAGAGGCTTTGAGATCCCCTATGTTAGATGTAGATATTTCGACGGCGAATGCAGCTTTGATAAACGTAACGGGTGGGCCAGATATGTCTATCGAGGAAGCAGAAGGTGTGGTTGAAGAAATTTATGAAAGGATTGATCCGGATGCTAGAATCATATGGGGAACTTCTATCGACGAAGAACTTGAAGGAAAGATACGGACGATGATAGTAGTCACAGGGGTTCAATCACCACAGATATATGGAAGGATGGATGCAGATAGACAAAGAGAAGAAAGTAGAATTGGGAAAATAGATTACGTCGAGTGAAGAATAAGAAAAGTAGAAATAAAGGAGAATATAGATTAAAGTTATGGATGTTCCACGTGATTTGGCCCCGTATTTGCGCCTAATAAAGCTAGCTAGTGTTCCTACTAAAGAAGAATTTATACAAATTTCTAAGATTGCTGGAATAGGAATTATAGTAGTGGGGAGCGTAGGGTTCATAATATTTGGAATAATGAAATTAATCCCGAAGTGATAAAAAATGCCTGTAGATGAAAATGAATCAGTAGAACAGCAAGTGGAGGAAGAAAGCGTAGTTGTCAGTCAACAAGCTCTATCAAATATATATGCTATCAAAACTACGGCTAGTCAAGAGCAAGCGGTTTCGGATATGATAGCCGGGAAAGAGCATCCCGCGATACATGCGATTCTATCCCCAGACTCGCTTACAAGTTACGTAATGGTAGAAGCGGATGAACCGGATGCGATTGGGTTAATAATTGAAGAGATACCGCATGCGAGAACAATAATTTCAGGGAAGAGTTCGATTGAAGAAATTGGACATTTCCTTACACCTAAATCAGATGTGGAAGGAATTTCAGAAGGAGATATAATTGAATTGGTCGCGGGTCCATTCAAGGGTGAAAGGGCGCAAGTGCAAAGGATAGATGAATCTAAAGATCAAGTAACGGTAGAACTTTATGAGGCGACCGTTCCAATTCCAGTTACAGTTAGAGGAGATCAGATAAGGGTTCTCGATTCTGGAGATCGTTAAGGGGCGAGAGATTGTGGCGGAATGGATTTGTGGAATCTCGGAATGTGAAAATCGTTTTGAAACGATAGAGGAAATACTCCGTCATCAAATTAAGGATCACCCACATAATTCTTGCAGAGTGTGTGGAGAAAAAATTCCAGACGGGATTTTTGCGATTTGGCATGTTATCGGCAAACATGGTAGGAAAGAATATGTACTTGCATATGGGGCGACTTCAAGTGATGTTCGCTACCGAGAGTATGTAAAAAAATTAGTAGAGTCAGAGATAGATATAGACTCGACTTATGAATTATTGATGTCAGAGAGAGACGGAGAAATAGAAGAGTCTTTGCAAGATAGCTAGAAACCAATTTTTGGTTTGAATGACGTTTTGGTGGCAGGATTGGAAGAGTTATTCCGTTTGAAGCGTTCGCCGTAGACTATTCCGATTAATAACCCAACTATATGGGCCAATTGGGCCACTCCCCCAGCTCCAAATCCGCCGACAGAAATAAGAAATACAGAGATGATTGCAAAACCTATTGTCAATACCCAAAGAGGGAGGGGTAAGAAAAAATAAAGGTATACCCGAAGGTTGGGATTGAGTACGGTAAGGAACCCCATGATGGCCATTATCGCTCCGCTAGCTCCAAGTACAAACCCCGGAGTTGTTGTTAAAAGATTGGCCCCTATTTGAGATAGTGCTGCGAGTATTCCGCTAAATATGAAAAGATAGAAAAATTTCTTAGTACCTAAATACCGTTCGACGCTGGGGCCGAAAAAATATAATGCTATGCTGTTGACAATGATGTGCCCATATGAGAAAGGGGAATGGGCAAAAATAGAAAGAATCCAGGTCCAAACATATTCGGGGTGATATGTAGAAACGGTGAAAATAAGATTGTGCACACCCATTCCGAAAATTATGATGACGAACCATTGTAATACCAGAGTGATCCACATCAATGCTAGGAATAAGTAGGTTAAATTGCCACGAAAAAAAGGAAGAAAAAATGTCAAGAAACGGTCAGAAACCTGATTCAAAAATTTAGAAATTCCCTGAGAATCAGAGGGAAAAGAATGATTACTAGGGTGTAAGATTTGAGGGTCATTCCAATTTTTAAGACCATCGCAATTATGATTT
>WTZT01000056.1 GCA_009889685.1 Candidatus Hikarchaeia archaeon HikBin4 | reverse complement strand
CCATCTGCGTGGGTCAAAATCCCTTGACCATGTTTGAGGTCATCTTTCCATTCACCCACATATTGACGACCATCTGAGTAGGTGTGAGTTTTTTCTGCCATGATTGATATTAGGCCTTCCAGGATATAATAATATAGTAATATCTTTTTGGTGGTGGTGGTGCGCATCTCATGATATAATTATATAATATACAATTAATTACTTACTTACCTTTAGAATAATGTAACAGATTCAGATTTTTATTACATCCCAATCTATCACTTACCGTTGAACCCTAAACGCATGTTGACGTTTCGGCAAACCCCGTAGCGTCAGGACAGGGATTCGAACCCTGGATCCCGTGAGGGAACACGCTTTCCAGGCGTGCGCCTTACCGCTCAGCCATCCTGACCCATTCAGAATATACCCTATGCTGCGAATTAAAAACTTCCCATATGTTTTTTGAGTGGAAACTAAGTTAGTTTTTACCCGCAATGGCTTCGATTTCGATTTTTGCACCGCCAGGGAGTCTGCAAACTTCAAACGCACTTCTTGCAGGCGGGTTCGTAGGGAAATATTCGGCATAAGTGGCATTCATTTCTGCAAAATCATCGATGTTTTCTAGAAACACAGTTGTTTTCAATACGTTGGAAAGGTCCAATCCTTCTTCTGAGAGGATGTGTTTAATATTTTCAATACATACTTGCGTCTGAGTTCGGATTGAGTCAGATAGATGGGAGGTTCCATCTGCGGTTTTGGCTATTTGTCCTGCGGTGAAAATGATATTTCCATGAGCAATTCCTTGGCTGTATGCCCCAGCGGGTGCTGCAGCTTTTGATGAATTTATAACACGTCTCATGAATCAAGGGTTTACGCCGGAGGAAGATAAGCAGATCAGAATGAAAGTTTGAAGAGATTAGGGTATCGTCACTATCTTTTGTTTATGGGCAGATATTTTAATTCTAATGGTCCTGTGTAGTTTGCTCGTGGTCTGATTAGTCTATTTTCAGAATATTGTTCTATAACGTGGCCTACCCACCCCCCGATACGTGAGATAGCAAATATGGGGGTGTATAGATCAATAGGAATTCCCATTTGATAGTATGCAGATGCCGAATAGAAATCCACATTTGCAGATAATCCTTTTTCCTGGCCTAGGTAGTTCTCTATAGATATGCTGTATTCATGCCAGCGACGATCCCCAGCTGCCGCTCCTAGCTCCTCGGACATATCACCAAGAATGGTTGCACGTGGGTCTTTTGTTTTGTAAACTCGGTGCCCAAATCCAGGGATTTTATTCCCATTTTCTATATGTTCTTTGACCCATGTAATTGGGTCGTGGTTACTTGCATCTATTTCCAGCAGCATCATCATCACTCGTTGGTTTGCCCCACCGTGAAGCGGGCCTGCAAGTGTCCCAATAGCGCTCGTAATTGCACTATGCAAATCGGATAGTGTGCTGACAGTTACTCTCGCGGCAAATGTTGATGCGTTTATTCCGTGGTCACAGTGTAAGATGAGGGCGGTGTCAAATGTGTTTGTTTTTGTTTCGTCGGGCTCTTCGCCTGTCAGCATGTATAAAAAGTTAGCAGCGTGGCTAAGATTTTTTCGGGGAGGTATGATTTCTTCTCCATTTCGGACCCTATCGAAAGCGGCTAGAATTGTGGGCATTTTTGCCGTTATATAGACACCTTGTTGTAGAACTAAAGTTGGGTCGATTGGGTGTTTCGTGTTTGACTCATATCCAGACAGCATGGAAACTATGGTTCGAAGTGCGGCCATGGGAGTTTCGCCCTGGTCGGCTAATTCTACAATGACTTTTAATGCGCCAACTGGCAATTCGCGGTTACTGGATAAGTTATCAGAGAATTCAGCTAATGTTTTTTCGTCGGGTAGTTCTCCGTACCAAAGTAGGTAAAGTACCTCTTCAAAACTTGATTTTTCTGCTAATTCTTCGATGGGATATCCTCTGTAAATCAATATGCCTTTAGTTCCATCTATGTAGCTCAATTCGGACTCAGTTACTACAACACCTTCCAAACCTCTTGTGATGGGGGCATCGGTCATGTTGGTTTGAGAGGTGTTCAGCAATGATAATCTAAATGATCTATTTTATTGCCATAATTATACCATACCGTTCGTTGTTCGACACATAACGAGGGACAAATCGATAAGAAAGTTGTTTTTACACAGATTATTATTCCCGAAAGAATCCTTTTGCTCTCTGGATCCCAAATCAACATCAAATGGATTCTGGTGATGTCGAATACGAACCCGTGAGTGTCAAGTTGGTATTAGCAGAAATGAAAGACACATCAGAATTGATAATAGATTTGGCTTATTCAGCGGTTTTGCATGGGAGTGAGGAACTTGCAGAGGAAGTGCTAGAACTAGAAGCCCATATGGATATTTTACAGCTTAGAGCAAGAATGGGTTTATTATTAGCGGCTAGAACGCCAGAAGATGCAGAAGCATTGGCCCCGGTTCTTGGTATCGTAGGCGCTGCAGAAAAAATTTCAAATGCAGCAGGAGAAATAGCACATGCAGTTTTGTCCGAAAGTGGCATTCCAGATGAGATCAGAGGCGCGTTGCCAGAAGCACTTGAAACTATTGCACGTGCAGAAGTGCACAAAAAATCACCATTTTCCAATTCATCGCTAGGGGAATTGAATCTAGAAACAGATACAGGGATTAGAATTATTGGCATACGAAGGAAGGGAAATTGGATTTTTAATCCAGGTCCAAGTGAGAAGCTTCGTGCAGCGGATGTGATTCTTTTAAGAGGGCCAGAAGAACATCTCTCAAAGGTGTATGAAGATGCAACTAAAACTGCGTATAAATTACCCACATATACAGAACCGGATTTGATTGATTTGGAAAGGGCGGTGGATTCAATTGTGTTGATGAAAAATATGAGTGAGCTTGCAGTAGATTTAGCATATGGGGCCGTCTTATTTAACTCGGAAGATGTAGCAGAAGAAGTGTTTGAACTCGAAGCTGAAGTTGATGCCTTGCAATCTAGATTCGAGATTTGGACGCTTCGGGCTGCGGCTAGTGTTGAAGATCCAACTCGTCTTAGAGGACTAGTACATCTTGCACGTGCTACAGAAGAAATTTCAGATGCTGCATTAGAGATAGCAGATGGAGTATTAAGAGGCCTAGCGGCACACCCAGTAGTAGCAGAAGCCGTTCGAGTTTCTGATGAGGTTATTGTGAGGATTACACTTGAGCCTGGTTGTGATTTGGATGAGAAAACATTAGGAGAATGTAAACTCGCGTCAGAGACAGGTATGCGAATTTTGGCTATTCGTCGGGTTAATAAATCAGAGTGGCTTGTATCTCCAGATTCGGAAACGAAGCTAGAAAAAGGAGATGTATTGATTGCAAAAGGAACTCGATTGGGAGCAGAGAGAATTACTGCGTTAGCTTCTTGAGCTATGTGGATTAATTTTTTGTGGATTTAACTAGAGATCTAATACCTAAAATGAAAGCGGTTAAAATTGCGATGCAAAAGGCAAGAACAATTGACAATAGAAAGAAAAGTTCGGGAGTTCCTCTCGTGTCTAAATTGGGCCCCACTAGCTCATTGACTCGATAGAAGTACGCAAGCCCTGAAACTGAAATTCCAATTATTAAACCAATGGATAGGTTTCTACGGAGCTCGAGGAGTTCTATGAATCTTTTTTTTGCGTGGCCTGTGGTTTTAGATTCTTCTTTCATATGAATAAGATATAGTTCCTCTGGAAAATATCTTTTTGTTTGGAGAAATGAACAGTAGAAATGGTTAGATTTCAGGGTGAAGTATTGAATCGAATCCGCCTCGAATTAATGGTTTTGCCAAATGTCTCCTTGCACAAGGAGGGACTTCGTACCAACCCAGAGTTATGTCCCTAAAATATGGTGTTTGGATTTTGTGAGAGTTTTTTGTCCCACATTTGCGGCATCTATATCCCTGAGATCGTCCTGAGCTTTTCATTCGATCGTTGCAAATGGGGCATAGTGGGTTTTCTGTTTTAGTAGTGACCAAATTCCTAACGGCGAATTTCTCAAGTTTTAGAGTGCCATGAGTGACTTCTCCGTATACAGTGAGTTTATCACCACAGTCGAGATTTCGTACATAATTTCTAAATTGTTTAGTTGGTTCGAAAGCTGAACATAATATTTCTTTAGACGTGCCTTTCAGTTTAAAGAAAACATGACCACCTTCGATTGTATAGGGTTTTGAAGAGACAACTCCATCCACAGAATAAGAATGCCCCTCTTCTAGGGATTCTATTGTTCCTGGTTGGATGTGGGCATCGGTTCCTTGGTTGGTGATGAATAATACGCGGTGAGCAGGAGTCTCAGATTTGATTTTTTTTGCCATTTCTTCAACGGCGTCAGGAGTTTCTCCACGAATACCGTGCAGAACGGGGCAGGGGGTTCGAGGGACGCAGACAGGATAGTTTTCGTTTTTGTCGAAACTATCCCAGACAGAGGGATATAACTGATTTGAAACTTCAAAAATGGAATTGGAATCTACGTTTCGTTCAGTTCCCCAGAGATTTTTGTCTCGGTAAGTTAGGCATTCATAAGTCCACTCATCCAGCGCGTTGTTTGCCCCAATTGCAGCTAATGCCCCAATTAGACCCCTTCCTCCGTTCCAACTAGAACTCAAATAGTCATTCTCTTCGATTAAATCAACTGCTGTTTCTTTTTCGTGGAAGCTTCTAATGGCGTTGAGACTAAATTCAGAAACAGTTTGTGGGACATCATCAAAGGTACTTGGTGCCACTACCAGGCCTGGTTGAGTATTAGGATCTGAAAGTTCCGCTAGTTCATTTATAATATCAACTGCTGTTTCGAATGTTGTTGTGGTGTTGCAGGTTGTAGATATAGCAATAGCGGCGTTTCCCCTAGTTTTGTGTATTACTCCAGGATTTAGCCGGATGAGCATTAGTTTTGCAGATTCATCTTGTAGCTGTTGTGCGATTTGAAATGCAACATAAGTAGTACACATTCCATGTTCCCGGGAATCTGTGTCGTCAATGCCTAAGATGGTCATTGGTTCTTACTATACTTGAAGAAGAATAACCCTTCTTTACCTGGGTTTTCAAAAGAGCCTATAATGCCTATC
Source organism: Candidatus Hikarchaeia archaeon HikBin4 (assembly GCA_009889685.1). Lineage (GTDB taxonomy): Archaea > Halobacteriota > Halobacteria > Halobacteriales > Hikarchaeaceae > Hikarchaeum. Next base: position 225 of record WTZT01000056.1, on the reverse strand, counting down.
TCTTCGTGTTAAACGTATTCCACGCGTCCTATAGAGCACCAATTATTGTAACAATTAGAATCCAAACTAAAATTCCAATACTCCCGCCTGTTGAATCGGAGAAATGGGGGACAGCATAAACGGACAGAATATAGGCGGAAATCGCAGTTAACAGGAGGAATACCCCTTCTTTTAGAATATTATTAGACATCTCAACCCATCCACAACAGCTATAACTAATTACGG
>WTZT01000055.1 GCA_009889685.1 Candidatus Hikarchaeia archaeon HikBin4 | reverse complement strand
TAATGTTGATTATTCCCAATTACGGTTTGGCCCCCGTAAAAGCAAATCCGGGGCCCCTACCCTTGATAGTTCTACACGAATTCTTTCATTCTTGCCTTTATCACATATCTTGGAACGAATGGCGGGACATTTCTTGATGCTTCAAAGCGGTGCCGCAATAGCTTATGCAGAGAGCCCCGATACACTCAAAGAAGACTTTCTCAAAGTCCGCCCAACAGCGGGATCTAGTGTCCCCCTGATATACGAAAAAATGTATGTTGCCATGCGAGATCAGGCCTCTGCTTCACCTGTTAAACTACGTATTTTTAATTGGGCGGTTAAAATCGCTAAACAAAAAGCATATTCAACCAATTTAAACCCCCTCCTCTCTCTTAAACATACCATCGCAAACCGACTTGTTTACTCCAAAGTTAAAAGCGCGCTTGGAGGGAACATCCAATTTTTAATCAGTGGCGGCGGGAAACTCTCTAAAGACCTATGCGCGCTATACCACGGTGCTGGAATTTTAGTTTTGGAAGGGTATGGTCTATCTGAAACTTCTCCTGTCATCACTGTCAATCATCCCGATGCACCCCGTATAGGATCTGTTGGCCCTCCTCTGTCCAATCTTGAAATTAAAATAGATCCTACCTCTGGGGAGAATTCTAAGTTTTCAAATTTAGGTGAGGTTGGAGAACTCCTCGTCCGTGGGCCTAGTGTTTTTTCTGGTTATTGGAATAAACCAAAAGAAACAAAAGAATCCTTCGATGAAGACTGGTTCAAAACAGGAGATATGGTCCTACTAGAGCCTGATGGCTATGTAACATTTTTAGAACGTATCAAAGAAATATTAGTCCTTTCAACTGGGAAAAATATCGCACCCACTCCCTTGGAAGATGCACTCACTCAAAACGAGTTTATAGAACAAAGTATTGTCATCGGGGATGAAAAGAAATTCATCAGCGCTCTATTGGTCCCAAACATAACAACTCTACAATTGTTAGGTGGTCCTTCGGCCCAAGATATAGGTGATTTATGCACAGATCAAAAAACAATCAATCATTTCTCAAAAATTGTAGATGGAATAAATTTAATTTTCGAACCACATGAACAAATCAAACAATTCCGTCTCATTTCTGAGGAATTCACAGAAGAAAATGATCTATTAACACCTTCTCTTAAAAAGAAACGGAGAAATATACTGGATAAATATACCAAAGAGATTGAAAGTATGTATTCTTGAATTAGGCCTCAATTTTCCATACTCCCTTCCCCTAAATTACTATGATCGAAGCAAATCTAATCACTATCTTTTCGATTATAATTATAGCGGGAGTTATCTCTCAATTAATCGCAGCCAGATTTTCAATACCTAGTGTAGTTTTTCTCCTAATCTTCGGCATCCTACTCGGTCCCCACGGAATTGGCATTCTAAATCCTCTCTCTTTTGGCAATGCTTTAAATGACATAGTGGGAATTTCCGTAGCAATAATCATATTTGAAGGGGCATTTCACATTCGAATACAAAAACTCCTTAAAATTCCCATAGAGACGGCAAAACTTCTCACAATTGGGGCTGGAATTTCATTAATTGGAACTGCTGCACTTGTACATTATTTACTCAACGTAAACTGGATGGTTTCTTTCCTTGTTGGTTCTTTATTAATCGCTACTGGCCCCACTGTTATCATGCCAATTTTAAAAGTGGTACATGTTAGGGAACGAGTCGCCACAATTCTCGAGACAGAAGGGATAGTAAACGATGTTACTGCTGCAATTTTGGCTATTGTATTTTTTGAAGCTATATTGCTAAATACAACTAATATTTTCGACCTTATCCCCATTTTTATTCTTAAATTTGGAGTCGGGTTATTAGTTGGAATTTTAACCGCACTTGCTTTAATAAATTTCTTAAGATTATCCTTCATTCCCCCCTCCAGTGCCCCTCAACTAACTCGATTATTAGTTTTAATGTTAGCACTCGCTTCATATGCAATTTCAAATTCTATCACACCCGAATCTGGAATAGTTGCGGCGGCGGCTGCAGGAATCATGTTAGGAAACTCATCAATCTCTTACGAACGTGAAGTTTCTGAATTCAAAGGGGACATAACGCTGTTAGTTCTATCTTTTATTTTCATAATTCTAGCAGCTCTACTAGACTTGAGAATTCTATTATCTCTAGGTATTTCTGGTGTATTGGTTGTGATTTTAATTATAGTATTAGTCAGATCTTTATCTGTTTATGCCTCCACAACTGGAACCCGATTCACCCTTTCTGAAAAAATATTTATGATGGCGGTGGCCCCCCGTGGAATCATCCCCGCATCAATCTCCATGCTATTCGCCATACATCTCCAATCATTGGGCCTCTTCCGTGAAGCAAACGTAGTGGTCGGAACTGTATTTCTGGTCATTTTCACAACAGTTTCATTAGAAGCCGGTCTTTCTAGGTATATAGCAGAATATTTAGATGTGATACCTATGCGTGTAATAATCATTGGAGGTGGACGAGTGGGCCGATCCCTTTCTGCCCGTCTATCCGATCGTGGTGAGAGTGTTTTGATCGTAGAAAAAGAGGAATCTCAAATAGAATCACTATCTTCAGGTGGATTTTCCACACTAACTGGGGACGGAACTCGCAAAAAAACCCTAGAACAGGCCAAAGCCAACAATGCAAAAATACTCATCGCAGCAACCGGGGACGACGGATCCAACCTTCTCATATCCCAACTGGCCAAAAATGAATTTGGGATCGATACGGTCTTTTCTAGAGTTAATAATCCCGATAATGTATCCCAATTTGAAGATATAGGGATTGTCGCAGTTTCTTCTTCTCACGCCACTGCACTTGCGATCGACAATATTATAGAAAGACCTGCATTAACCGCCTGGATGACTGAACTAAGCCGCACAGGAGATGTTCAAGAAATAACATTAACATCTTCTCAAATTAATGGTAAAACAGTCAGTTCTATTGCTTCTACTTTGCCTTCTGGTTGTTTAATCGCACTCGTTAGACGTAATGGTGAAGATATCATTCCCCACGGAGATTTCACCCTAGAACGTGGCGATAATATCACACTTCTCGGACGAAAAGAAGATGTAAAATCGGCAATAAAACTTTTACATCCCCACGATTAATCTTTGTTAATTTCCTCTAAAATATTTGAATGAAGTCGACCGTTAGAAGCCAATAATTCGTTGATATTATCAATTTTAAAATCTAACACATATTCTTCTCCATTTTTCCCCGTAACCTTCCCTCCTGCACACCTAACCATCAATATCCCTGCTGCAACATCCCATGGGCTTGTATCCCATTCCCATACAATATCGGCACTTCCACATGCCAAGTACGCTAGATTGATAGCAGCAGAACCATGTCTTCTCACCCCTTTGACCACTGGATATAGACTAGATAACAATTCTCCTTTTGGATCATGACCCGTTATCAACATACTTTCTTTAATTTCTCCCCTGTCTGTAGTTGCAATGACTTTCCCATTTACCATCGCATTTCCCCCTCTCACAGCTGAGTACAACTGATCAATTTCTGGAATGTAAATAACCCCAACTAGTGGCTCATTTTCTTCCAACAAAGCAACAGAAACGGCATAATTGGGATTCTTATGTATAAAATTCCCAGTCCCGTCTAATGGATCTATTACCCACCTGTACTTTGAATTCTTATCTTCCCACACAGTTTCCTCCGACACAATGTCGTGATCTGGAAATTTATTTCTAATTAAAGATGTAATTATATTTTCAGAAAGGTAATCTGCCTCTGTTACCATTCCGCCTTTCGGATTTTCAAATACCTGTATCTCCTTTTTCCGATGCAATTCTCTAAGAACATCTCCCGCACCCTTGGCAACGCTCTCAGCTAGTTCCAGAACAGTCTCTTCAAATCTTTTTTCTTCATCCTTCTCCATTTGATATCTCTCCCCAATTTGGTTCCCAATTCCCCATCCTAAATTTGTTCCCAATCTATTGAAAAATCCTCTACTTTGGGATGTGTTAATAAGATATGCTGGAATTTTTGAACCAGTAATTGTGATTACTTTTTTTGTTTTAAGAAGATTTGTTGCCCGCCCCCCATCTACCAACACATACACCTCCGTATCTGGTATTATCCTAAGCTCTATTTCTGCTCCAAAAACGAGTGGTCGTACTCCTATATTGTGCGTATGTAATGGTGTCAATTGAATAGTTTCATTCAAAACTGGATAGTGTATCGGGCCTCCTGCTGATAGAGAAAGTCCAGTAGATCCTGTTGGAGTTGTTATCGCAACACCCGTCCCTTCATATTTTCCTACATGTTCCCCTTCCACAAACACATCAATCGAACTGATTTTCCTTTCAATTGGTTTTTTAGGCCATATATGCCCTATAACAACTTCATTAAGTCCCTCCGCTTCGAAGGAATCTATTTTTACCGAAACCCTTTGTAGCTCATCTATTTTTGATCCCCCTGCTAAAACCTCTTCCAATGCATCAAATATTCCTTCTGGTTCCACACGAGCCAAGAATGATAATGTCCCCGATCCCACTCCAATAAATGGAATTCTTCTAGGTGAAAATATTCTCGCCCCCTCTAGAAATGTCCCGTCACCCCCAATGGTAATCCCCACGACCCCTCCTTCCCATTCTGATTTCACCTCTTCAAAATTTTCTCCAGTCTCAATTGCCAGAAAACCAATTCCTCTCTCTGATGCCCAATGCCTTATATCCTCGACTTGATTTTCACAACCAGGGCTCGAAACAGCAATTATCTTCTCCGTTGCAATAAGTCTACTTCCTTCCATATTTATTCTCTAGAAAATGCCATGGCAGCCCCTTGACCAAAGCCAACACACATAGTTGCCAAACCTAATTTTGAATTCCTCCTATTCATTTCATGAATCAATGATACTGGTAATCTGGCACCACTGGCCCCTAGTGGATGTCCAATAGCTATGGCCCCTCCATTAACATTAAACCGTTCTTCCGGTATTTTTAATTCACGTTGGCAATATAAACATTGAGAAGCAAATGCCTCATTTAATTCAATCAAGTCAAAGTCTTCAATTTGTTTATCCATCCGTGATAACAACTTTTTTGTGGCGGGCACAGGTCCTATCCCCATCAATCGTGGATCCACTCCTACAACTGCATGTGTTTCTACTGTTGCCAAAATTTCTAACCCGTGCTCTTCTGCAAACACATCACTCGTTATCACCACCACCGAAGCACCATCTGCAATCTGCGATGAGTTACCTGCTGTAACTGTGCCATCACTTTTGAACACTGGTCTTAATCCATTTAATTTCTCTATGGACGTGTCTCGCCGTATCCCTTCGTCGCTATC
>WTZT01000054.1 GCA_009889685.1 Candidatus Hikarchaeia archaeon HikBin4 | reverse complement strand
TAACAAAAATAATTGATAGGGGATCGGAGGGAAAAGAACCTATGTTAAAATTGGTCTTTGTAGATTCAGAAACTCTTATATCAAATGTAAAAACTTTGTTGAGAGAAGTTTAGATTTCTTTTATAGTTACAGGTTTTGACCCGTGTTCAAGTGATGAGAGCTCTAACTCTATTAACTCTTTTCGAGAAGCATCTAGAGTGGCTATGTGATTGCCTGCTAATTCTCCTGCTGTGCTTTTGAAACACGTCGGTCCACAAGATATCAATATTTCTTTTACACTACGAAAACCAGGGTAGAGCAATATATCCCCAATGGAAGGGTAAACTGTATGATTTTCACGGGGTAAAATGGGAAGGTCTATATCGTTTATGTCAATCCAAACTGCAAATCCACTCCACCTAACGTGGAAGAGTTTTGATTCCAGAGGGAGGAGGGAAAGGAATGCTTGAGTGGACTTTGGAGCTTCTGTTTCAAGGAGGTGTGCTGTGAAAACGTCCCCATCTATATTGAATTCAATTGCCATATACTCGCCAATACCAGATAGAGGTGATATATCAATTTCGATGGAGAATTTGGGAGAGAAGAAGAGAGAAGTATTGAGAATCTAGTTGGAAGGGGTAGAAAAAATCCAATTATGGTATCCACCTATAAGATTCAAAATTTCAGTTTCTTGAGGGACTGCGCTATAAGAGTCTAGTAAACGTATAGCCTGTAGAGAACTATCCCCTACTGCACAAACAACTACTATATTGGGTTCAAGAGTTATAGTGGAAATGTCTCTTGCAAAACGGGAAAGAGGCAGGTTGATCGAACCGGGTATGTGGCCTGAGAGATAGTCTTGTTCTGAGCGGACATCGAGTATTTGCACGTTATCCCCTACCTTTAATTTGTCACGTAGTTCTATGGCAGTTATACCCCCGTTTATTGGCATAGTATTGGTTAACATGGAAGTGGACTTAAAAGCATTTATAGAGAATGTAAAGATTGGGAAAGATTAGCTGCGTATTTATCCTAAAAGCGGCCTAAGTGTCTAGATGGAGGGTCCAAAACTCGATCGCGAGAGGTTGGAACGCTATTCTAGACAGATCATAATGGAAGAGATCGGGCCAAATGGACAAGATGCTATATTGAAAAGTAAGGTGTTAGTAATAGGTGCAGGGGGACTTGGATCTCCTGTGATTCAATATCTGGCTGCATCGGGTGTTGGGACCATGGGAATAGTAGATAGAGACACCGTGGAAATTTCTAATCTCCATAGGCAAGTTATCTATAGAGTAGAGGATGTGGGGAGAAAAAAAGTCGAAAGTGCGCGTGAATTTGTAAGCAATATCAATCCAGATGTAAAAGTAGAAACATATCATACGGAAGTGAAACCCAACAATATTCTGAGTTTGATTAAGAAATATGATTTCGTGATCGATGGGACAGATAATTTTGAGAGCTGCTTTCTAATAAATGATGCTTGCACTTTGTCCAAGAAACCATATAGTTATGGGGCAGTTCTTAGATTTTCGGGGCGGGTTATGACATTTCCAGCGAGAAGTGATTCCCCGTGTTATCGATGTTTGTTCAAAACTGCCCCGCCTCCAGGAACTATTCTTGATTGTGCAACTGCAGGGGTTTTGGGGAGTGTTGCAGGAGTGATAGGGAGCATGCAAGCGACAGAAACTATAAAGAATATTGCAAATGTGGGAGAATTAGTACAAGGAAGAATCATAGAATATAATGCGTTGAATATGTCGTTTGAGGAAACGATGATAAGAAAAAATCCAAATTGTCCCATTTGTGGAAAAGACCCAATTATAAAAAATATTAAAGATGTAGAATACACAGGAGCGTGTACGTTGAAACGAAAATGATATCTAATAGATTTTAGACTGAAACACTTACCACTAGTCCATCCCCAAGGGGTATGACGAATGTTTTAAAAGAGGAATCTTTTTTCAATTCGAGTAGGTAATTTGCAGTCCCAAGAGTATTTTCATTAAGCGATGGATCTTCAGAATCAGGATCGAAAAATGAGAGCAAACCTTCGAAACTCACCGTTAAACCCGACATAGCGTTGTCGGCGATGAGGACTCCACCAGGGAGAAGTTTGTTTTTCACAGCGCGGAAATCGGGTAAATAATCACGGTTATAATGATCAAATAAAATTAGATCGAATTGTTCGGAATAATTATCGAAAATTTCACTGGCATTTCCTGTTTCAAATATTGCTTTATCTGCTAGTCCTGCTCGGTCGAGGAAATTACGGGCAAGGTCTAGTTCAATTGGATCTCTATCAGTTAAAACAACAGATCCACCAGGAGGAAGTCCACGGGCAATCCAATACGCTGAGTAGCCAAACCCTGAGCCAAATTCAAATGCTTTTGTTGCACGAGATAAAATGGTGAGGAGCTCTATTGCCATTCCTGCCCGAGGACCCACAGTAGGAAAATTTCTCTCTTTTGCAAGGGATTCCATTTCTAGTAAAATTTCGTCGGGTTCGGGGGAAACTAAATCTAAGAATTTAAGTGCGTCTTTAGAGAGAATTGGATTCATTTGGTTGTATAGATAAAAGAGGGAAAGATACTAATACATTTCTGGGAGGAATCCTGGTTTAAACATTTTATAACAAATATCGATGGTTAGAAACATAGTCCATCATCTAGTCGGATCGATCACATTGATCGTCAAGAGGCCAGTGAGAGGGTGAGTTTCTATAGAAACGTCTGTATGAAAAGCATCCTGTATGTTTCTGCGAGTGAGAACTGATTCGGGAGCCCCCATAGATAAGATTTCTCCTTCGGATAATAAGAGGAGTTGGTCACAAAAATTTGCTGCCAATTCCAAATCGTGTAAAACTACGATGGCGGTTTTTCCAAAGTTGTCGACTTGGTCTTTGATAAGATTCAAGATGCGTGAAGTATGGCGAAAATCAAGACTAGCTATGGGCTCATCGAGTAATAAGACAGGAGTTTCTTGGGCGAGTGTTCTAGCGATAAATACACGTGCTTTTTCGCCTCCACTTAAGGAATTGATAGTTCGTTCGGAAAGGGCTGACAGATCGGTTTGTTTGATTGCCCAAGTAACTAGATCACTATGAGAATCGAATCCTCCAAAACGGGAATTATAAGGATAACGACCCATTTCTACAATTTCTCTTACAGTGAAATCGAAAGAAACCATCGTGTTTTGGGGAACTACAGCAATTTTTTTACTTATCTGATGTGCAGAGAGTCGGGCTATGGGATCAGATCCCACATAAACATTACCTTCAGTGGGCGTAATATGCCCATTTAATACTCTCAAAAGTGTTGTTTTTCCAGATCCATTGGGGCCCACGATTCCAATAAACTTAGATTTGGTAAAGTTTGCACTTATATTTTTTAAAATGAGTATGTTATCGATGTGAACAGAGACATTTTCGACTTTAATGGAAGTCATGATGCAGGACCCCCTTTGTTGCGCAAAAGATAGATGAAGAAGGGGGCTCCGACTAGCGCTGTGACAATTCCAACGGGTATTTCTGCTACACCATATCTAGCTACGGTGTCGGCCACGACTAGAAATATGGCCCCGGCTAACGCACTTGTGGGAAGTAGTATGCGATGGTCTGGCCCAACTAGAATACGCATAATATGAGGAATGATGAGACCAACAAATCCAATCACTCCAGATACAGAAACCGCGACGGCAGTTAAGATACTAGCCACGCCCAAGAGTATTTTCTTTGTTTGTTCAACATTCACGCCTAAACTATGGGCACTCTCTTCTCCAAGATAAAGGGCATTCAAATCCCGGGTGAAGAAAAACAAGAATGAAAATCCGAGTAAAACTAGGGGCAAGGTGAAAGCTATATCGACCCAATTTGCGGTGTGGAGATGCCCCATTAACCAAAAGATTGCTTGTCGAAGGTTTTTACCACTGAGAAGGAGCAAAAGAGATACTATAGCTCCGAGAAAGGTTTGGACTGCTATTCCAACGAGCAAAAGCGTTGCAATAGGTGTATGGTTGTTTTTTGTGGAAACATAGAAAACAAAAAATGCAGCTACAAGTGCTCCAATAATAGCTGCAATTTCAATACCAAATGGAATAGAAATTCCAAAGGCTATGACCGCGACCGCACCAGTTGCAGCTCCTGCAGATACACCAATAATAGAGGGGTCGGCCATAGGATTTCTAAAAAATCCTTGCATGACAGTTCCAGCTGCTCCAAGTGCGAACCCCACTATAGCAGCGAGGATAATACGTGGCAATCTCAAAGTGACTAAAATAGTCATATCCGTAGGGGTGAGAAGATTAGATTTGCCGAAGAAAATAGTGAGTAGAATCTTGAGAAATAAATTAGAAGATAGCTTGACAGGTCCAATTCCAGAACTAACTAAAGAAACCAGAATCAATAGAATGACAAGGGCTAATGACCAAACAGTTACGCGATGTATGTAGCGCATTGATACACAATTAAATTTGGGTTAAATAAATAAGTGTTGTGTTGAGGACTATAAAATTGAGACAATTGGGAAAAGAGGAAGTATAAATTCAAAGGGAAACCAAAGCAAGGTATGGTGGACAAGCTCATTTACCCAGCATATCTGGACTCTCAGAAAACGAGAATGGAGGGGAGGCGCGTCCCAGGTGATATTGCGGTGGAAAATCCGACAGTCGTGGAGATAGAGCTAGCATTGAACAAGATAGGATACTCTTCAGAGATTGAACAAGATAAATCATATTCACGGCAACCATGGGTAAGAACGGGAAGGGTGAGAGTAAAAAATTCAAGTGATTCGGCGAAGAATGACATAGTCCAAGCCGTTGCTGCATATGTAAAGGCGATTAGAAATGAAGCGAATAGGTGAAGTCAAAACTATTACAGGTTCGATAGCGGTAGTACAAGGAGAGGATCAAACACTTCCGAAGATAGGGACAAAAGTTATTGATGAAAAGTTAGAAAAAGTGGGCCATATTGTCGATATAATTGGACCTGTTTCGAGACCATATATAGTTATCAAGATTAGAGGGGGTGTAAAAGATATACTAAAGAAACGTTTGTATTCTCGTTGAAACTGTGAGTCGAAAAAAAGAGAAGAAAGAAAATGAAAATGGAATACAAGAAAATAATTGCAATGGGGGCAATACTAGCTATTGCGTTAATTGTTCAGATAGGAGCAGTAGCACTTATCGATCCGTTTTTGGAAGAAGGTTATCAGTCGGTGGAAGATCCAGATGATCCTCTGAATGGAGTACTCTATTTAGCAGTAGTTCTTGTGGCTACTGCAATTTTATTATATACAGTAAAACGGGAGATGGATCTCTTGATTCGTCTTGCGATAATATCGATGTGTGGATTTATATCGTGGTATGCTTTCACGATTATTTCTGAATGGATA
>WTZT01000053.1 GCA_009889685.1 Candidatus Hikarchaeia archaeon HikBin4 | reverse complement strand
TTTATGCAAGGGGGGGTATCTTCGGAACGTCCCTCTGAATCTTTGATCAAGAAAATAGCCGAAACCATCCAGGCCACAAAAGAACAAGGCGGAAAATTACTCGTGGTTCCTGGACCTGCAGTAATACACTCTGGAGCGGGTGATGACTTGTCGCGATTAGTACATGAAGGCTATGTAGATATGATATCTGCTGGAAATGGATTTGCAGTTCATGACCTTGAAAGAAACCTTTATGGAACTTCACTTGGCATGAATATAACTACACTTGCCCACCCCCGAAAAGGACACAAACACCATATCTATGCGATTTCTGAAATAATCCGTGCCGGTTCCATAAAAGCAGCAGTTGAACAAAAAATAATCACTGGTGGGGTCATGTACGAGTGCATAACTAACAATATTCCATACGTTCTTGCTGGCTCAATTCGAGATGACGGACCGCTTCCTGACACAATCACTGACACAATTAAAGCACAAAACGCAATCAGAGAGCAAACACAAAAAGCTGATTTAGTACTCATGCTTTCTACCCTATTACATTCTGTAGCTGTTGGAAATTGTCTTCCTTCCACTACTCCAACTGTTTGTGTTGATATCAACCCTGCAACTGTCACCCAACTCCTCGATCGCGGTTCATCCCACGCTGTAGGTGTAGTCACCGATGTCGGTATGTTCGTCCCCCGGCTTGCGCAAGCACTCCTAGATGAGTAATTTCTCTTTTATTCTATTTTCCTTTATTTAGGATCATTTACTCTCTCACGAGCCGCAGCAACGACCAATGGAAACGTAATGGTCGCATCTGCATAGACCGTAATGTTTTTTGCATTTTTCTCAAGTTTCCCCCACGATCTAGCTTCGTCTAACGAAGCCCCTGAAAGCCCACCCAAATGTTCAGAATCTCCTGTTAGTTGCACCGCATAGTCATATGCACGAGGTGTCAATAATACAGTTTGCAAAATATAGTTTTTTGGCAATCCACCTCCTACTATCATCGCCCCCTTCTTTTTGGCATTGTGCGCTATATCATTGATCTCCGTCATATCTCCAATCGCATTTAATGAAAATGATGAAATTTGGGAGTACATCCATGCTTGCAATCCTAGTATTGAATCTTGTATTCCTGGACAATATATTGGAATTCCACACTCATAAGCCATCGCTGCTATACCCCCGTTACCATTCCCATTCCTCTCTGAATTAGCACGTCCCAATTCTGCCGTAAATTCTCTAATTGAAATTTCCTCATCTATGTTGGGAAATACATTAGATCTAAGATGATCTTCTAATACGGCAAAACTCTCTTGTGGTAAATATACATCGTATATCCTATCCACTCCTTCGTCTCTCAATTTTTCATCATGTTCTCTAACCTTACTTTCATTTCTCCCCCCCCTCTGAACGGACGATCCGTGATGATGCTTATGTCCCAATGCTTCTATTGCATCATGGGTCAATGTCGCCCCCGTCGTAACTAACACGTCCACATATCCATCTTGTATTAACCCGGTCACTATTTTCCTCATTCCTGCTGGTACCATTGCCCCTGCCATGCTCAAAAAATTTGTAACATCTTGCCTCTCTATCATCTCCGTATATATGTCTACAGCTTCAGACAGGGCATTTGCAGCAAAACCCGCATTTGAATATTCACTCATCAATTCAGACACCGTCATTTTGTTTTTCACATCAATGTGATCTATTGGGTTGTATTGAAATTCTTTCCCCATGATTTTATAGCCCTGTAGGGCGGGAGATATACTTAGTTTTCATTCCCCATTCCGAAACAATTTTCTCAAGTGAAAAAACACCGAATGTCTCTGTTGCATAATGCCCGGCTAATATCACATTCATGCCCAATTCCTTTGCTTCATGATATATCCGGGCCTTTCCCTCCCCCGTGATGAAAACATCTAGTTCCTTTTCAACAGCCTCCCCTAGCCAATCTCCTCCTGCTCCTGTAACAATTCCAATTTTTATGATACTCTCCACCCCGAACTTCAGTAACTTTACATCCCCATCTCCTGTATCCAGTTCACCTGCCAAAAACGATCTTAACCTGTCTGGAGTATATGGATCTCTTACCCCCCCTGTGACCCCAATGAATTCCGTACCCAATCTCCCAAATGGTTCTCTATCTTCTAATTCTAATATTTTCGCTAGTCCTGCAGCATTTCCAAATTCTTGATGTGCATCTAATGGCAAGTGAGAAACGTATAACGATATGCCCGACTCAATAAGGGCCCGTATTCGGTTGTAATTTATTCCTGTAATCCTATCAATTTCTCCCCATGTGATGCCATGGTGCACTACCATCATATCTGCCCCGATACTTGCAGCATTTTCTATAGTTTCCATAGATGCATCTTCTGCAAAAACAACATTATCGATTGTTCCCTTCCCCGATCCAATCTGAAGCCCATTTGCACTAGAATCAATCTCTTCGAACCTTTCAGTACCTAGAAGTTCATCAAGACGTTCTACGAGTTCTTTTGTTTTCATTTTATGTTTATGTTCATCCCTATTGTAATAATGATTTCCCTGTCATTTCCGACGGTTTTTCTATTCCTAATAGATCTAGTATAGTCGGAGATATATCCGATAAACCTCCTCCCTTTCTAATATCTTTTTTACTTAGGTCTCCTTCCAATCCTATACAAATACATGGCGCAGGATTAAACGTATGACTCGTAAGAGGATCCTTTTTCGTTCCCATTTCTTCTGCATTTCCATGATCTGCAATCACTATAATTTTAGCTTTCTTTTCTCTAAGGAACTCTACCAATTTACCCAATTCTTCATCAACCACCTCTACCGATTTAACGGTCGCATCAAATACACCAGTATGGCCCACCATATCTGGATTTGCATAGTTAAGAATCAAGACATTGGGATCTTTTTCTTCAATAATTTTTATCGCAGTTTCTGTTACCTTTCTAGCATTCATTTCCGGCTGTTGATCATAGGTAGGAACTTTTGGACTCGGGATCATCTTTCTAATTTCACCTTTCCATACTTCTTCCCTACCACCGTTCAAAAAGTAAGTAACATGAGCATATTTTTCAGTTTCTGCAATTCTCAACTGAGTGAGACCCTCCTCTGATAATATTTCTCCTATGGTATTCTGAGGTTTCGCAGTAGGGAATGCAACTGGGAATTTATAACTTTCATCATAATTTGACATAGTCAAAATGTTCTTCGAAGATTCCTCTTCTGAATAATACTTTGCCATAGTTTCTTTACACATTAGAGACATCTGTCGCATACGATCTGCACGAAAATTGGCCATGAGAATAATATCTCCTCTACTAAAAAAATCACCATTTTCTATTACTGTAGGTTTGACAAATTCATCAGTTTCTCCACGAGTATACGCATCTTCAATAGCGACCAAACCCGATTTGGCCCCATAATTTGATTTCCCTTCCACAATAGCATTATGGGCTTGTAAAGTTCTTTCCGTATTCCCATCCCTATCCATCGCATAATATCTTCCTGTAATTGTGGCAATTCTTCCAGTCCTTCTTTTTTCAACTACCTTTTCGAGTCTAGATACGTATCGCTTTGAACTCTTCGGCGGTGTATCTCGCCCATCTGTAATCACGTGAGTTGCCACCTCTACTCCATTTTTCGAAGCCATTTCTATGATTGCATGGATGTGGGAATCATCCGAATGAACTCCAGCATCACTTAATAATCCTATTACGTGAACTCTATTCCCCGTGGATTTTACATTTTCAAAAGCTACTCTTAATACCTCATTTTGAAAAAAAGATCCATTTTCAATCGCTCTATTAATCTGCGTATGTTCTTGTTCTATGATTCTTCCCACACCTATTGTTAAATGACCCACTTTAGAATTTCCCACACCCCCTTCTGGAAGGCCAACAGATCTCCCCCCTGTTTCTAGAGTTCCATATTTTCCATCCAAACACAAGCGATCAAATACAGGCGTGTTCGCGGCTCTAATTGCATTTCCTTCTTTAACATCCGAAATCCCCCATCCATCTAGGATGATTAAAGCGACGTCCATAAACACAGCAAGTCGTGGATACACAACTATTCATCGTTGCAATTTGCCATCATGTTTTAATCATCGAAGTATTACCTACTTACACGTGACACTTCCTTCAACTCTCCCATCTCGGCTAAAAACTTTCCTCGATTCCCTACCTTCGATGGAGTATTATTCGGATGGCACTAACGAATCTGCTTCTTCTATTTGGAAACGTCTAAATCCCCTTAAAAACGAAAAAGGAAAGACCATACTCCAGCCCATTGATTCCGAACTTTATATAAAAACATTTCCGATTAGAGACGCACCTTCTATTGAACCTCCCTTCCCCACACAAAACGCGGTAGATTCTGGGACACTTTATGTGCCTTTCACAAATGGAATGTCATTGGCGTATTCTCGTGCAGTCATGGCTACAGAGCCCACTGATAAAAAACTTCATAGTTCAGATACAGTAACAATGTGCTACCACACATCTGACCTATTAGCACCCAATCTCTCTAGCGATTTCTTCAATATATATGATTCTCCTGACAACACTATGATCATGACCAAGCTTTCCGATCCCCCAAACGAAAATGAGATACTTGAAAGTGTGCTACATGCAACCGCTCTGTATCTATCTGAAGGAAGCCACGCACTCAAATGGGCGAATTCTGTCAAAGATATACTAATTTTAGATGGTCCAATTTTCCCAGTAGCTCTGTTAGGCTGGCATCATGTAAACCCCGATTTGCAAAACTTGCTATTTGCAAACGGTCCTTCTAGACGTGCATTAAAAGCATATATCGACCTAATCGATTCATTTGTCAAACCTATTATTGACGGTGAACATTCTCCCCCTTTGATCGGGTTTGTAAAAAGACCCCGTTCAACGACGATCAGATCCATATTCAACCGCCTACCCCCTGAAATGAATTCATTTATTTGGCCCCACGATTCTTCGTTCTTCAAACAAATATTGAGTTCTCATGTATCTCCACAAGTACGAAAAAGAGCGGCTACGAATAATTCAGATTTAGTCTATACAAATTGGTTTATCTCTAAAAGTGGAATTGCGTCTCTGTTTGGGGAATTTCTTATTGATCATGAATTTAGTGGGGTGGATAGTCCAGACCATTCCTCTTATGATCTAACATTTTTTATGATCTATGACCCAAGATTAGATGTAGTTTTCCGCGTAGAATCTCCCTATGCATTTTCTCATAATCCCTCTATGCGTGAAAAAATTGAAAATTTCATATTTAAAGAAATGGCAATACACAAAGGAACTCTCTCGACAATCAACAAAGCTGACCATCTAGCTCGTATGTCAAATCCCGAAAAAGAAAGTATCGGAAAACTACTAGCAACTCATTTCCATACTCGTATAGATCTAAACTACAATTGCATTCGTTGGGGCAGTAGTAGTATGGACCAACTCGGATACCGGGATTTGTAAGTATTATATCTCT
>WTZT01000052.1 GCA_009889685.1 Candidatus Hikarchaeia archaeon HikBin4 | reverse complement strand
AAGGTATGGGAATAAGATTCTCCACCAGTTATACCTCCAATAGGGTACTTATTTCTTGTTTCATTTTCGGATGTGAGGTCTCCAGATGCCCAATAAGATGCGCCTTCAGGCAACTCATTTCCATATGCAGTTACCGAATGGCCCATTTTACCTATGTTCAACCATCGTACAGTATCTCCCGGCGCAATAGTGATTACTTTGGGATCATAAATCATATCGTCGGTCATGGCGACTATGTGTGTTTGGGGAGTGGGAGGAGAATCTTCTGCGGCCATTACAACCGAAGAGGTAGAAAGGAGAGCAAGAGATCCGGTAGCAAATTGAAGGAAATGCCTCCGAAGCATATAATAAATATCAGAAAGCAAGTTGCATAAAGGCACCGATATGAGTGAATAAGAATAGGAGACCTAGTAACTTGTTTGGGTTAGATCATAGAAATGACATCGTCGAAAAAGTTTAGAGTGTCGTGAGGCCCAGGGTGGGCTTCGGGATGATATTGTCGTGTTAGAATAGACAGATTTGAATTTTCAAGACCCTCTATGGTGTCATCATTGACATTTAGTTGAGAAACTATGAGTTCTCCAGGATCAGAAACAGAATACCCATGGTTTTGAGTAGTTATTACCACTTTGTTGGTTAGGAGATCTAAAACGGGTTGGTTAACACCACGATGCCCAAATCTCATTTTTTCGGTTTTTCCCCCAAGGGCTAATGCAATTATCTGTTGTCCAAGACAGATTCCAGCAATAGGAATTTTTCCAGAGAGCTCATTTACGAGTGAAATTGCAGCTGTAAAGTGTTTAGGATTTCCAGGACCGTTTGAGATGAAAAGAAGATCTGGATTGGTATCGATCACCGTCATTATGGTTGTGTCGTAGGGTAGAATCGTGAGATGCACATTGCGTTTTAAAAATGAATCAATAATGGATTTCTTAACACCACAATCGATTAGACATACATGAGGACCAGTACCCGGGTGGATAACTGGTTTTTTCACGCTTACTAAAGAACCGATATTGGAGTGGTCATCCATAGAGGGACAATGTTCTAGTTCTTCAATTGCTGATTCGGGTGTGGCATTTTTACCAGAAGAAATCCCACATTTCATTGCACCATGATCCCTGATGGCGATGACAAGTTCCCGGGTGTCAAGTGTATCGATCGCGGGGATAGATTCTTTAGACAACCACCCAGAGATAGAATCTGTTAGCTGTCGTGCTATTATGGCACGGGGGTGGATTCGACTGGATTCGAACCTATTGGGATTTACCCCATAATTTCCAATCAAAGGATACGAAAATGTGAGGATTTGTTCTTCGTAAGAAGGGTCAGTTAAGCTTTCTTCATATCCTGCATAAGAAGTAGTAAAAACAAGTTCCCCTCGCGCCAATCCTGGGGATCTAGAGCGTGCTTTTAGTACATCTCCGGTCTCCAAAGCTAGAAAAGCGTCGGCCATTATATTAATGAGAAGAGAGGGGACTTCATAAGGTTTTATCTTAGACTTGGTAGGGAAAGATAAATTCCCTTAGATTTCGAAGAATGTATCAAGTATGTGGTCTTTAATGCATATATGAATCGAGAAGAGAATGAAGTCCAAGAAACGAAACAAAATGTTGTAGCTGTCGATTCGAGTGATGTAGAACAGCAGATTGTAGATCGATTAGAAGCCCATACAGGCGAGGGAATACGTCATCGGGCGTTTACATGTCTTCTATTCGATGAGCAACGGAGATTAATGCTAGCCCAAAGAAGTCCATCAAAGATGTTGTGGGGAGGATATTGGGACGGAACTGTTGCATCGCATCCTAAGCCAAATGAAAGTCAAATGGAGGCAGCAAAAAACCGTCTAGAGGTTGAATTGGGAATCAAGCCGAGCCAATATGGAAATTTAACAATGACAGATAAATTTGAATATAAAAGTTATTACATGAATGAGGGTGTGGAGTGGGAGATTTGTACGGTATTGGAGGCTACATTAATAGATACAAAAGTAAATCCAGATCCAGAAGAGATAGCAGGAATATTGTGGGTGGACTATGAGGATATGCAACTCAATCCTGGACACTATCGTCAAATGGGTTTATGCCCATGGTTAGAAATTGCAATGTACAGGGATTTTCATAAAATAGGGGCATAAAAATGGATAGAAACAATTATGTAGGAGAAATAAAAGGAGGCCCAGATTGCGGGCATATTGGCGGATTTGATAGATTAAAAGTGGCAATCGTCACTATATCGACAACTCGGTCTAATAGTACAGACAAAAGTGGTAAAATAATAGCAGAAATGGTTGAATCGGCAGGGCATGAAAATGCTGTTCAAAAAGTTGTTAAAGACGACTACGAAGAGATTCGAAATTATGTAAAAAATTTGGTAGATAGGGAAGACATAGATCTAATTATTACTACAGGGGGGACAGGGGCCACTCCAGATGATGTGACAATTGAAGCAATTTCGCCATTAATAGAAAAAGAACTCCCAGGATTTGGGGAGCTATTTCGACAATTATCCTATGAGGAAATTGGACCTCTTTCGATTGCTAGTCGATCGATGGCAGGTATAGCAGAATATACTCCAATATTTTGTTTACCAGGTAGTTCAAATGCTGTTAAATTGGGAGTAGGAAAAATTATTTTACCTGTGTGCAGTCATACTGTTGAACAAGCACGACGGGGTAAGAAATAGGGAAGATTAGAAAAATAAATTTGATAGTTCTTCGGCTACTAAAGCTGGGGGGAACAGTTGAGGATCCAATGCGAAGTCGATCTGAGACCTCAAGAAGTCAGATAGTTCGTTTTGAGAATAAACTATTATTTTAATATTAGGATTGAGTTCTTTACACAATAAAATACCAGTAGGGTCGTTGGTGTTAGTTATGACTAACAAATCAGCACCTATGATGGTATCAGAATGAGAAGAATAAATGTCCTCAAGAGTAAGTATTTCTTCAAGTTCAAATCCCTGGTCGGATAAGACAGGTGATAGATCCCCACCACTTCCAAAAAAGATAATTTTCATTTTTACTCTGAAATTTTAGAACCTTTGCTGTTGGATGAAGAATGTTTGAATGCGGCTTTGATCAGACCCAAGAAAGGAGGACTTGGGTGAGTTGGACGAGAAGTGAATTCTGGGTGAAATTGTGTTCCAAAGAAATATGGATGTTCGGGGATTTCCAATATTTCCATTCGGGGGCCAGATTTTCCCGTGAATTTTAGCCCGGCTTCTTCAAGTGCGTCTATATAATTCGGATTTACTTCATAACGGTGGCGGTGGCGCTCTAGGCAATGGTTACTGCTATACAAAGAATGGGCAAGGCTATTTTTATCAATATGCGTTTTGAGTTCCCCAAGTCTCATTGTCCCACCTAATTCGTCGATATCATGTTGGTCAGGCAATAGATCGATTACAGGGTGGGGGGTTTCGGGGTGAATCTCGGAAGAATGGGAATCTTTGAGATTTAAAATGTTTTGGGCATATTCTACAACTGCCAATTGAAATCCTAGGCAAAGGCCAAGATAGGGAATACCTGTTTCTCTAGCATAACGGATTGCATTGATTTTTCCAGAAGTTCCTCGAGAACCGAATCCACCAGGAATAACAATGCCATCTGGTTTTATTTTAGAGAGAGGGGAAATATCACCATCGTCGAGAGTTTCGGAATGGATCCAGAAAGTATTGACTTCAATGCCATCAGGAAAGCCTGCGTGTTTGAGAGCTTCATATACAGAAATATAAGCATCTTCCAACCCATATTTCCCTATTAGTGCTATGTTGACTTTATCGTGTTTAGGAGCAGTTACGGATTCGAACCAAGTGGTGTCTCTGTTAGAAAGTGGAAGGGCCCTATCGAGTAAATTCAATTTTTCCATGACATACTCATCAAGAGATTCTTCTTCAAGGGACATGGGGAGGTAATATATATCGTCGAGATCGGGATTGGAAAATACAGCCTTGGTGGGAACATCACAGAATAATGCTATCTTTTCGCGTACATAGTCGTCTAGAGATGTAGTAGATCTTCCGACGATTAAGTCCGGTTTGATACCAATCGATCGAAGCTCTTTTACGGAATGTTGAGTTGGTTTTGTTTTTGGTTCTTCATTTTTGGAATGTGGAATCAGAGTGACGTGAATGAACAAAACACAATTGTCAGGTTCTTCATGGGAAAGTTGCCGGAGTGCTTCTAGGAAGGGCATACTTTCAATATCCCCAACGGTTCCGCCGACTTCCACTATACAAATATCATGTCCTTTGGCTACATGCCGAATCCTTCGTTTGATGTCATCTGTTATATGAGGGATGATCTGAACGGTTTTACCTAAATAATCCCCAGTCCTTTCACGTTCGATTACATGTTGGTAGATTTTACCAGTAGTAATATTATGATCACTGGTCATATCAATTCCAAGAAAACGCTCGTAATTACCTAGATCTAGGTCGACTTCCGACCCATCTTTGAGCACATACACTTCCCCATGTTGATAGGGGTTCATTGTTCCAGCATCGACGTTAAGATAGGGATCTATTTTAATGGCAGTGATTGTAAAACCGGCATTTGAAAGCAAACGCCCTACACTGGCGGCAGTGACACCTTTTCCCAATCCTGACATAACCCCTCCGGTAACAAAAATAAACTTAGAATTTGACGAAGAATCGGCTTTCGGCATAATAACTGTGCGCCGCCATACTTGAAAACGATTTCGAATAGAATAGAATAAAGATAGACTATAGGAGGAAATTAGGTTCGATCGTTTTTTGTTGATATTCGGTGGTGAGATGAGTTATGAAATCGGATAAGTTTACTTCAGACTTTTCGGATTGGTTTCGATCACGGATTGAAATTGAATTTTGTTTTTCTTCAATTTCTCCAAGAATCACCATATAAGGAATTCTGTCGTTATGAGCAGCGCGGATTTTCTTTCCAATTGTCCAGGGCCTATCATCGACCGAGACCCTGAAAGAAGATAAATCAGTGGCTATTTTTTGTGCGTAGTCCAAATTATCGTCTGTTATTGGTAAAATGCGAATTTGCTGAGGGGCTAACCAGAAAGGAAATTTCCCATTGAAATGTTCAATTAGGATCATAAAAAATCGCTCATAGCTACCGTATAATGCTCGATGGATCATCACTGGGCGGTGTTCAGTGTTGTCAGCACCGACATAGCTCAAGTCAAGACGTTCTGGCATAGTGAAGTCTAGTTGGACGGTAGGGCCATCCCAAGATCTACCAAGAGCGTCTTTGAATGCAAAATCAATTTTCGGACCATAAAATGCACCATCACCTTCATTTGTCGTATAAACAAGACCCGAATTGTCAAGTACAGATTTGAGTTGTGCTTCTGCTTTTTCCCATATTTCCAGGCTACCTTCATATTTTTCGGGGCGTGTTGCAAGGAAAATTTCAAAGTCAAGATTGAATGTTTTAAGCACCTCAAGAATAAGATTTAAGATCCCATTAACTTCAGTTTCA
>WTZT01000051.1 GCA_009889685.1 Candidatus Hikarchaeia archaeon HikBin4 | reverse complement strand
GGAGAATAGGATTGTTTCGATGCCATATTTCAGTTACATTTACTACGGGGTGACGTCCACCATGTGTGAAATATCCGGTGCATTCTCCAAAGGGACCTTCGTCCTCGGAATCTTCGTCCAGTGGAGGTACAAACCCGATGACTGCAATTTCTGCAGTTGCAGGAATGGGAAGTCCTGTTTCTTTATGCATAATGACCTCGATTGGTTTTCCCATCAATCCCCCTGAATATTCTAATTCAGGATAGCCTGCGGGAAGAGGGGTGCATGCACCTGCATAGGTATATGGATCTTGTCCAGCAACCATGACAATAGGCGCGTGTTCTCCTGCATCCCAAAAAGATTTAAGATGTTGTTTACCATGATGGGTTTCTGCTATTTCTATTGTCATTCTTTTGGGGCCAAAAAGTTGAGCCCGATAAGGTGCGGCGTTTACCCATTCGCCCTCAATATCGGTTGTGAAGGTGACATCACCAGTTCCGATATATCTTCCACCGTCCGGGGCACGCCATTGGGGTGTTGGAAAAGAAAATAAATCAATGTCATCCCCTGTTAGAACGTTTTCGCGTATGGGGCCGTCGTTGACCTCAAGGGGAGGAAGACGCTCTAGTTTGGAAGTACGGGATCGCCAATGCTTGACTAATTCTACTCCACTGACTCCAAGAGGCATTCCTAGTGCTAGTGCTTGTAGGTCCCGTGATACGTGTAAATTGGTAGCCACTCTAAATCCAGGATCATAGTCAACAATTGAGTCGAAAAGGAGAGCACGTGGTTTTTCAGAAAAGGCAACTTGTTCAGTTATAGCCCCTATTTCTAAGTTCCAATGTGCGTTGTCAATATGTTGTAGCAATGCTGCAGATTCAATTGCTTCGATGTGGTCTCTAAGGCTGGTAAAGGGTTTAGGGTCCATTATGATAACCACTACGTTACAGTAAGAGATGATTCTTTGTAATTTGGCAATATTTTAAATAATAAAGTAAAAAACGAAAGTTAAGACTCTGCTCTAGAACGTAGATTGTCGAAAAATAATCCTATATCAGAATTGATTTTTCGTTTGACGATTCTTGCCCCAAGTGTTGCTAGCCTACCGGTGAATTCTACGTCAACATGGTATGTTAGTGTTGTAGACCCATCCCCATTGTCTTCCATAGACATCTCCGCTGTAGCATCCATTCTACTATTGGTTTTTGGATCTTGTCCTTCGACTAATGCAACTAAATTTTCGGGAGGATTGAGTTTAGTCATTTCGACCTCTCCGATGAGGTTGATTGAGATTCCTGCGATTCCCCTCTCGATAATTCCGCGATACTTGGTTTCTGAGAGTTGTTCTATTTCTTTTGCACCAGGGACGCATGAGGCTAGAGCCTCAGGATCCGAAACTAGATCCCATAATTCTTCTCTTGGTAGTTGAATATGTATTTCATCTTCAAATTCCATGACCAATTTAATTCCCAAAGGGATAATGGACTTTCGGTAACGTTTTCTCAAACCATAGTAACACACCACATGGCGGAAAAAAAGAATAAGATCCGCAGGTATGATCTTGACTGGCTCAGAGTCATGGTGTTTGGACTGCTCATCATATTCCACATTGCTATTGGATTTGATGAGATTGGAATCACCGTATACGGATACGCGAACGATCAACTGGGTGGAATGTGGTTAAGCCTATTCCTTTTATTTACTCATGTGTGGAGATTGCCATTGTTATTTTTAATAGCAGGAATGGGAACATGCTTTGCGTTTGGGAGTAGAACGACGAGAGAATTTTTAAATGAGCGTTCGTTCCGATTATTAGTTCCGCTAGTATTTGCGATGATTTTTGTTCTCATTTTTCCAAGATATGTTCAATTTTTGAGTAGTTCGGGAACGGAAATAGCATTTGCAGAATATGTTAAAGGGTGGTTTGGAAAATTGGTCTTTATTTCTCATCCACAACACCTGTGGTTTCTCGTAAATTTATTCATATATTCTTTGATTTGTGCACCCATTTTTTCTAGTATTCGGAGGAGCCCAGATGGCAGAATTGGTAGTATTGTTAAACAGTGTTTTAAGGTCAAAAATGGAATTGGACTACTCCTCATAATGCCATTACCATTGGTATTTGTTGAATTTTTAATTAGACCGTTTTTGCCAGGTGTGGTTGGGCTAGGCTATGAATTTTTCTGGTATTTAGTGTTATTTGTTATAGGATATTTGTGCATAACAGCCAAAGAAGAATTCTGGGAATCTCTCGAAAAAATACGGGGAAGTTCGATGGTACTAGGGTGTGTATTTATGTTTTCGTATGTTGTGATTTTGGTAATGCTAGGGGTCGATGCATCAGCTGATTTATGGGCAGAGGGATATGCGAGATATATTTTAGAAGGGGGGTGGGTGCTAGCAGGTTATGGATTTTGGGAAGTTCCAACAGGCCATATTGTTAGCATCATCCACTCTATGAATGCGTGGGCGTGGTGCATGGTGTGTTTTTCGTGGGGTGCGAAATATCTTAATAAACCTAGTAAGCATCTCACATACCTCAACAGGGGAGTATATCCATTCTATATTGTTCATCTTCCATTCGCACTCGTCGCACTATACTATCTAAAAAATATGGAAATATATTGGATGGCCAAGTTTTTAATCATCACAGCGGTTACAGTAGTAGGATGTGTGTTGGTATTTGAGATTGCAAAAAGGAGTAAGATTCTTAGAATAGTATTTGGGATAAAATAATTTCTATTTGCAATAAGATCCATCTGGTAGTTCTGTCGGGAGCCCCCATTGAGGATCTGTTAATAAATTGTACAATCCTGGGTCACTTTCTTTAACAAGTTGTTTTGTGTGCAACTCCCACTCGTGGCCAATTTCATGGGAGCGGGTTTCTTGGGCCCCGAGAATGGAAGTTAAACCCCAATAGATGTATTCGGTGATCATACAGTCGTAGGTACATGTTTTATCATAATAAGTGTACCAAGCGCCTGGCGGGTAGCTTGAAGGAACTGCACTTTTACCAATCCAGGGACGGTCTTCATTGTAGATTGAAGTTTCTTCGAAATGCCCCCCTTTAGCATTATCCATTAAATTGGCCAAAGTAGATCCAGAAACTTCTCCGAAGACATCAGGGTATGCGTTATCATATCCCACGTCTGTGATGACATGTAAGACCTCTTCTATTGTTGCATCGAATTCCCGGCTAGGGTTAGTTTCATCTGCCCATTGCGTTTGTAATTTGTCAGGGTTGTAATAGTCATGGTCCCATCGATCGAATAGCACCTTCTCCTCATCTTCGTCTACAAATAAAATCATTCCAGCACGTTCTTCTATCATTGTTTGAACGACTAGTGGATTATCTGGAATTCCATTTTCATCGTTGTCTAGATATTTTGCAAGAACATTTGCGACGTGTTTTGTTTTGGCTTCAGAAAACCCACCGGTTGCAAAGACCACGACTCCGAATACATCTACTTTTTTGTCTATCAATGAGGACGGCGGGTCAAAATTATACTCAATCTCCAGAGAAGAACAAGAAGAAGGTTCTAAATTGGGTTGTGGTAAAGATGGTGGTGAGGGCGGTAGAGGTGGTCCGGGGTTAGGAGGTTCGGGTGTGAGTGGTATCGAGGGCGGTAGAGGTGGTCCGGGGTTAGGAGGTTCGGGTGTGAGTTCGACAGATGACTGAGTGGTGAGGGTCGAAAATTCAGAGGGAGAAACAGATTGGGAACATCCAGCTGTAACAAGCAGCAATATGAGAAGTAGTAGGGGAATAGAGTTAGCCATTTGAATAGAGATCGAGAAGAGATTTTACCACATCGTCCCACGTTGTTGGTTGAGTATAAGAAGGAGTAAGTGAAGAACACTCTATTATTAGATTTGACAGTATTTTTGGTTCTGTTTCATCGGTGCTAAGGCAGCCTTGATGTTCATCCCAATCGCCTAGAGCTCCGCTTTTTCTGACAAGGCACGGGGTACCAGATAGGAGAGACTCCCCAATAGTTAGGCCATAGGATTCATGCGTGGAAAGTGTGACGTGAGCTGTTGCGCCTGAGTACATTTGTGCGAGTTTTGAAATGGAAAGATTGTTCATAAAAACAATTTGATTTTTGACATCAGAATGAGTTGCTATGTCAACAAGAGAAAGCATATAGTTTCCAGAACCCACGATGATGAGATCATGGTCTGGTAGGAATTGCATCGCTCGAATTACGTGTTGAAATCCCTTGTAGGGTTCTAATCGTCCAACGCATAGGACATAAGGACGGTCTCGATGCTCTGGAGACGCATTTTGGAAAGGGGACGGGTCGATTCCATTGGGAATCAGAGTGGGCTGAATTTTAAATTCGTTTGAGAGGAGATTTTTCTCCCAATTGCTCACTGCAATAACGGAATTGGCACGGGAGAGGCACCAAGATCCAAATGGCCTATACAAAGATAGTAGCATATCCGTGTTTTTTGTAGAGCCCGCACCGTGATAATGAGAAGTTACAAAAAAACGTTTAGTTCCGGCAGATATAGAAGATATTAAAGGAATAAGAGAATGGTAGTTATGGGCGTGGAGTACATCACTGGGTGTTTGACGAATTGTATAAACGAGTTTAGGTAAGTTTGTGTAGGAAAATCTGCGAATTTCCACTCCATTTTCATAGGATAGATGGGGCAGATTTCCATCTCCATCTAACGTAAATACAGTTACATCATGGCCGGACTTGACCATACGTTCACTAATAGAAGCAACGTGGTGTTCTACCCCACCTATGTTAGGGAGAAATCTTGGCGAGACTTGAATTATTTTCATTGCATCATCTCTCGTAAGTTTGGATCTGCATCCCAAGTCCCATCGGTGTCTTTCTTAGTTAAAAGTATTAAGTGACTACGTAGGAGCGATACTTGTGTATCAAACAATGAATAAAAGATTTGAAAGGGACCGAGTGAATCTTTTTGGCCGAGCCACATAGAAATTAGCAAGGCCAATAGCACTACCATAGCCGAGACAGGAGAAGCTAAAAAAATAGTGAGAAGTATCGAGAATATGCTCAAAAGAACAAACCAAGGAGATAGTATTAGGAACCACCAATTGAATGGTAAAATAAAAGAACCATATAATCCAGACTTTCCAAGGAGATCCTTGTTCTGTAATAAGACTTTGACGAGACCTACCGCACGACGATCTTTCTGTAATCTTCGTTTCCAGAAAGCAGAGTGTGCTGCTTCTTTAAATTTTATGTTGGGGTCGAATAAGACTTTGAAATTTTGTCTTCGAATTTTCAAGGCAAGTTCTGTGTCATCTGCTAATGAATCTTCAGTCACAGGAACTATGCATTTTTTACGGAAAGCCGAGAAGGGACCATGGAAAATGAAAGTTGAATCGAGATGGGATTCTAGGAGTTGTATATAAGACTGTACGTTGCGATAACCAGATTCGACCTTACTTCCCCCTATGACTTCCATATTAGTTCCAGTTACTGCGCCCACTGACTTATCGGAAAAATGAGATACTGCTTCTTTTAAACAAGACGGATCTAGTAGAGAATCACAATCGGTTTT
>WTZT01000050.1 GCA_009889685.1 Candidatus Hikarchaeia archaeon HikBin4 | reverse complement strand
CATTATGACAAGATAAAATGGAAGTACAGCATCTATCGGTCCTATCACTAAGTCCACTCCTTTACCAATTATCTCCCTGACTTCTGCAAAAGAATACCCTGCAAACAAACATATTGCAAAAACAGCAGCACCCTTGTCCCATTTCGTCCATTTACCTTCATCATCCAATTTTGTTTTTGATTTCTTTGATCTAGGCTTATCAAAATTCTCTATCGCCTGTTTGATGGTGAACGCATCTGAAACTTGAAAACCTTTTTTCCCTTCTTTCAATATTCCAGTTTCTATGAGTCTTCCCCAATGTCCACTAGTAATCTCTCCTCTCACATCTGCCCAGTCCAATTCAACTTTTCCATCTTCACTTTTTTCGAGAACGATTCGAATGGATTCCACTATTCCTGCATCTCTCATGATTAGCCCTGCAACTTTTCTTTCAATTCGGGCCATTATTTCTCCCCCTCAAATTTTTTGTATGTAGGCATTCTCGTATTTCTCATTTACTTAGCTCTCTTAGAAAATATTTCTAATGCTTTCCCAAACATCTTCTGGATTGTCTCTACCTTCTACCTTTGTAAAACCTTCTCGATTGTTGTAGTATTCTAAAACAGGTTTTGTGTATTCTGAAAATACCCTCAATCGATTCAAAATAGTATCTTTTTCATCGTCAGATCTTTGTATTAGTTTGTCACCACATGAATCACATTTTCCATTCCGTACTGGGGGTCGGAACTCAATATGATAATTTTCACTACAGGACGGGCACACACGTCTCCCCGAAAGACGTTTAATCAATTCTTCATTTGCCACATGTAAGTATATCACTTTATCAATCTCAGCAATCGTACTCAAATATTCTGCCTGTTCCTTGTTACGGGGATATCCATCCAACACAAAACCTCCCACCTTCTTAATTTCAACTTCTACAATTTCGTTGACTATCGAATCTGGAACTAGTTCTCCCCGATCCATATAACTTCTCGGCGTTCCATATTCTGTTTTAAGGTCTCGATTTATCCTCAAAGCGTTACCCGTCGTTATATGTGCAATCTCAAAATATCCTGATATCAAGCTCCCCTGCGTACCTTTACCCGCCCCCGGAGGTCCTAGAAGCACTATTTTGGGAGATTTCATACCACCTCTTTTCGCGGGAATGGTAATATGCTTACAGAAAAGTTCCTCGTTTTTTCAATAACCGAATATTGAAATATGTTGGACAATTTTGCCTATGTTGAGACATGTCATCTGATTATACATTAACTCAAAAAGCCATCGCAGAATTCCTTGGAACCTTTTCCATTTTATTCTTCGGTGTTGGTTCCGTAATAATTGAATTTCTGACAGTTCCAAATGCGATTGAATCTAATACATTCATCTTAAATGGACTAGGTCATGGTGCACTTGGATGGACTGGAATTGCAGTCGCCCATCTTTTTGCAGTAGGCATTCCCATATACCTCTTCGGACATGTATCTGGGGCTCATATTAATCCTGCCGTTACTATTGCACTTTGGGTTACTAAGAGGATAGATGCAAAAACAAGTGTTGTTTATATTATATCTCAAATACTTGGAGCAACCATCGCAGGAATTCTTTTCGTGCTAGTTCGTGGTACTGTAGCTGCCACTATCGGGGGCATGGGTGCAACTGCACCTTTCCCCGGTGTAACTGTGGGTCAGGCATTTTTAGTCGAATTCATTATTACCTTCTTTTTAATGTTCGGTGTTATGTCGTTCGCAGTCGATTCCCGTGCACCAGAAAACTTTGCTGGATTCGGAATAGCGTCCATCATTGCTATGGGTGTATTTGCCACAGGGAATATTTCTGGAGCATCGTTCAACCCAGCTAGATCTCTTGGTCCCTATATCGTTAATACGATTTATGGGGGGCCCAATCTCTGGGGGGTGGCTTGGATTTATATGCTTGCACCAGTTCTTGGGGCCATCGCAGCAGTGTACTTTTACGATCAGATATTCTTAAAATCTGAATAACTATCTATATCTTTTTCTCTTTAATCGCTTGCCATACAGATTCGTCTGTAATTGGCATGTCTATTAATTTTATACCCCATGGTTGCAACGCATCAATTACTGCATTCACTATGGCTGGAGGCGCAGCTATGGCTCCTGATTCTCCCGCCCCCTTCGACCCTAGTGGATTGTGAGGGCAAGGAGTAACTGTTGATCCCAATTCTATATCTGGTATGTGAAATGTCCTTGGGAGTGCATAATCCTGTAATGTTCCTGTAAGTAAGTTCCCTGTACTATCGTAAACAGTTTTTTCATACAAAGCTTGCCCAATTCCTTGCACAATGCCTCCATGCAGTTGTCCCTCCACGAGCAACGGATTAATTTGCACACCACAATCGTCAACTGCAATATACCGTTCCAATTTAACCTCTCCCGATTCCGCATCAACCTCGACCACCGCAATATGTGTCCCAAACGAGTAGGCATTGCTCACTGGATCATACAACGCTTCGGCTTCTAATCCTCTTTCTATCTCTTCTGGAAGTCCTTCTTCTTCATACGACATCATAGCTATTTTCCCTATTTTTATTGATTTATCCTTTGAACCTAATACAAAAAAGTCACCATCTTCAAATCCAATATCCTCTACAGGGGCTTCAAAATACCACGACGCAATTTGTTTACTTTTATCAATTATTATTTCTGCGCATTTGACAAGTGCACTCGCACCAACTGCAATACTCCTACTACCAAAAGTTCCTACTCCATGTTCCAATGCATCTGAATCTCCTTCATATATATCCATTGAATCCATGGGCAATCCTAATCTGTCAGATAATATTTGACGAAATGCTGTTTTGTGCCCTTGACCATGATCCGCGGTACCACAGTATACCTTCACATTCCCATCTTCTTCAAATATTATCTTCCCACTCTCTGGAACCGATGGGCCAGTGCCCGTGTTTTCAACAAAAGTAGAAAATCCAATTCCGATATATTTACCCTCCTTTCTCAATTCCTCTTGTAGATTCCTAGTCTTATCATAATCAAGCATTTCTAGAGCCTTATCGAGAGCCAATTCGTAATTTCCACTATCATAGGTCATTCCCACTGCAGTTTCATATGGAAATGCTTCCAAAGGAACTAAATTCATACGTCGAAATTCAACAGGATCCATCCCCATCTCCCTTGCGGCATAATCCACGAGTCTCTCAACAGAATATATGGCTTCTGGTCTCCCTGCTCCTCTATATGGGCCAACAGGGGCTGTATTAGTGAAAATTCCCTTAACATTCCCATATATTGCTGGAATCTGGTAAGCCCCTGATGACAAATGTCTAAAATTTGCTGCGGGAGTCTTTCCCCATACAAGATATGCTCCTATGTCAAAAACAGCTTCAAATTCTATCCCTTTTATCTTTCCACTTTTTTCAACTGCTATTTTTCCCTTAACAAAAAACCCTCTCCCGTGATGATCCGAATGATGTGCTTCCGATCTTCTACCTGTCCATTTCACTGGACGTTTCAACTGAATAGAACACCACGAAACCAATGGATCTTCCACATATGGTGAACCCCCTTTACTACCAAAACCCCCTCCAACATCCGGAGCAATCACTCGAATAAGATCCTCTGACAAACCTAGGGCAACAGATATATTCCTTCGAACACCATGCGGAGTTTGAGTTGAAGTTTTCACCGTAACTCTACCTGTATCTTCACTATAGCTCGCAATTACACTTCGAGGTTCTATGGCATCCGGATGGAGTTTTTGATTCACCATATCCAATTCAAATATATGCTCTGCATCATCAAATGCCTCCCTTGTACTTTTTTTATCTCCATATTCCCAATCCAGCGCTATGTTATCTTCCCCCTCCCCTATATGGACCGCAGGCGCATCCTTTGCCATTGAAGACCAAACGTCACCATTGCTCTCCAATCTCTCATATTTGACCTCAACTAGTGAAAGTGCATCGTGCGCTACATACCGATCATCTGCAATAACAATTGCAATCGGTTCTCCTGTGTATCTTACATACTCTCGAGCCAGAATAGAAAATTTACTGTCTCTTTGTCCTTCGAACGGTCCTTTTACGTGAAACATGCCTGGAATTTGATCATTTTCTAAATCTTCACTAGTGTACACTGCTACGACCCCTTCCATCTCGTTTGCCTCTTCCACATCTATCGAAACTATTTTTGCATGCGCATGCTGACTTCTAAGAATTGCAGCATAAGCCAATCCATCCGGCTGAAAATCATCTGTATATTTTCCTTCTCCTTTTATAAGTGGAATATCTTCAAACCTTGGTATTTCTGTCCCCGAAACTTTCGTTTTTGCCATTATCTATAGCTTGTACCACTCTCGGGTTAAGCGTTACTGGACTGGCTCCATCTCCGAATAAATAACATTTCATATGGCCTCCGTACTCATAGGGTTCGTCATAGCATGGGACTGAGCTCCGAATCTATACCATCATCGGCCAATTTACACTATGCATTCCTACTTTGAAAATCCATTGAATTTCTTTCATCTCTTCCGAGAAGCCTAAGTCTAATCCAATCCTATCCACGCCAATGCCCGATTCTTCACCATCCGAAGAGATCTCTCTCGAAGATCTAACCGGAACCTGCAGAGCAATTATTGGTGATAATCTTCGTTCTATAACTTATTTCACGGAATCTAGCCATACTCAGCTCTATTTACGATCCGATCTAGACCAAGATGCCGATCTCGCAGGTTTCACCGATCTAGAATCTCGCGGATTGGACGGTGCACCAATCGCTTATCGCGGATCCGAACTAGGAAATTACCTCTATACTATACGAGCTTTCGAGTTTGGATATCTATTACGTGTATTAAAGAATAGTCGAGGCGTCTTCATAACAACGGACAATATCACATTACAAGATTTTTCAGAAGCATACGTGGCCATCAAGCAAATTTTAACTTGATACCCCTCCCCCGGTACCATAGAAAAATTCATGTCCCACCTTCGCGTTTCGTAATCAATGACTATTGAAACAACTGTCGAACTCGAGGGTCATATCATCGATTCTGGTATCATGCAACGTGCATTCGGAATCATCATGGATATGGGTGGGATTTTTCACGTTGAGCAGTTCGACGTCGGAACGCACAAAAATGAGACTACTTATTGCCGCATGACGGTATCCGCAGATTCTGAAGAACTTTTATTGCCAATTTTGCATGAACTCCATCAAAACGGAGCTACCATAGCCGAACCCGCCGACGCAACTCTAGAATCTGCCCCTTCCTCCAAAGTTGTCCCCCGCGGATTTTATAGCACGACACATCACCCCACCGATATACTATATGAAGGGGAATGGATCTCTGTAGAAAATATAGAAATGGACACCGCAATTGTTGTGGATCCTCATACCAAAACAGCTTCCACCAGAGTACTCACCTCCGTTGATGAAAATGATCTGATAGTTACCGGCGAAGCCGGAATTCGAGTAAAACCCCCCTCT
This sequence comes from Candidatus Hikarchaeia archaeon HikBin4, assembly GCA_009889685.1. Taxonomy (GTDB): domain Archaea; phylum Halobacteriota; class Halobacteria; order Halobacteriales; family Hikarchaeaceae; genus Hikarchaeum. The sequence goes on along the minus strand of WTZT01000050.1, from coordinate 61 downwards.
AGACCTCGAGATTCTTCGAGTGGTCCATTTGGATTTATGCAAGGGGGGGTATCTTCGGAAC
>WTZT01000005.1 GCA_009889685.1 Candidatus Hikarchaeia archaeon HikBin4 | reverse complement strand
TCTTTCTGATGTGGCGAAGCAATATCTCGCAGGTTTACTAGAACATGCCCCTGCTTTAACTGCAATCTGCAATCCGATAGTCAACTCTTACAAACGTCTAGTTCCAGGATATGAAGCACCCGTATACATAGCTTGGAGTGACGTCAACAGATCCGCATTGATTAGAAAACCAGCTTCAAGTACTACTGCAGGAACTCGTATAGAGTTCCGTTCTCCAGACCCTGCCTGTAACCCTTACTTGGCCCTATCCACAATGATAGAAGCAGGCCTAGACGGTATCAATCGAGAATTAGAGGCACCAGCACCTGTGCGTGAAAACATATATGATTTCGATTCCATAAAACAAGAGGAGCACGGAATCACAATTCTCCCAAGCAACCTAGGAGATGCACTTGATGCACTCGAAGCAGATGATGTCATATGCAACGCCCTTGGATCTCACATAACAAAAGAATTCATAGCCACCAAACGAGATGAATATGCAGATTATTTGGTATCTGTATCTCCATGGGAGCACGATCGTTATCTGCGCATTTTCTAACTCAACTATTTTTTATAATTTCGTATATTTCTGAAACCGTAGCATTTGTTTTCAACGTAGTCCCGCCATAGTGAGTCCTTGAAGCCTGAAAACCCGCATCTGATAACTGCTTAACAAACATTTCCATAGAAGAAGCTGGCAGTTTCCACAATCGACATAATTTGTGCTGATCATAATGCATAGGGACATCTAGTTCTTCTAATAATCTTGAAAAGATTTTTTGCGCTCTATTTGCCATACCCATATCTTCAGTTATATGTTCTTTAACCTTATTTACAAAATTTTTGCTAGTGGTATTTCCCAACCAAATAGGACCTGAAGTTATCATCTTTGCACTCCTACACGAAGGACAAACAGAAGGTGGGAATGCAATTAGACCCTCTTGAGTATCACGATGTAAACAAGAAGTACAATGATGTAAGTATCCCAATTTTTCCAATGATTCATTTGCTTTGGATACTCTCCTTTCTATCTCTACATACACTCTATAATAATGACGCGTTGCGTGACATAAGATGGGATTAATTCCAACGTCATATTGTGCAGCCATTCTCGCCATCGAAGAGAGAAGAATTCTGATGCCCACTTCTGCATGGTATTCTGTTTTCCGAGGAATGGCATTGTATCGACGAACACCTGCCTGGAAATGAGCACCACAAAGAGGCGCAGTATCGGTCGCGGTCACACAAATCAAATGACGTGCTCCCCGAAACGCACTGTCTAAGAAAGAAATTGGGCTACCAAATGGATCTATATCCACTACGTCATATCTATTCATTCGAAGAATGATATTAACATCCTTTTGATATACTTCCCCTGATAGTCCATTCTTAATTAAGTTAGATTTGCATAGCTTAGCGGCATCTTCATCAATGTCTACTAGTGTCACTTCCCAACCTTCTGACGCGGCCCTCACTCCTCTTATTCCAGTCGCCGCATTTGCATCAAGATATGTATCAATTCCTTCTGTCCTATATGCCCGCAATACTGCCATTGTTATATCCCTATTTAACTCCATATTCGGATTGAAAAACACATCTTTAGTCCTTCCTGATACAGACACCGATGGAACTGTAGCTTCAATCCCTCCTTCTGAGATTGTATACATATACCCCAGTCCGTGGCACAACCTGAAAATCCATCGTTTATCGTTAATTGCCATTTTGTATCTAGAAACGTTAACAAGTTATTTGCTTTTATTACCCTAGAGCTCCAATATCTCTTGTGCCATCATCTAATCGGAAGGGCAACTCATTACCCCCTGAAAACTCCACTAACACTTACGTAGAGGCACTACTACAAAAAAATGGAACTCGCGGAGAAAAGGCTCTCGAAGCCATCCAAGAAGACCGGGTCAAACAATACCGGGATTTCACCGTAGTTGTCGGATACGACGACGAATATATTGTGGAAGATGGTATGTGCACTTGCAAAGGCTCCGAATATACTATCAAAAGCGACACGAATAAGAAATGCTGGCATTTATTAGCAGTAGATCTCGCCGAAAGAACCGGAAGTACCGATTACCATGATATGTGGTATTCTGAAGTCAGAGATTTATTATGAAATTTTTCCAAAACACAAAACCATCTGAAATTTTCTGGTCCCTATTCCTATCTCTCCCCGTTGGATTCGGTGTATCTCTAGCTATAATGAAAAGCACCGGGGGAAATTTAACAGAGCCACTAGTATTCGTACCTGGATTACTTTCCTTTTTATTTATATTTTTAATCATCGCCCTTAGTATTCTCACTCCTGAAAATATCTCTTGAAATTTTTTCAGAATCATACACTCTGACAAAATTCAATAAAATTACGAAGAATTTTCAAACCTGTTTCTCCAGATTTTTCAGGGTGAAATTGTGTCCCAAAAACATTTTCTCTAGCAATTATACTGGCAAATTCTACTCCATATTCTGTAGTCGAAATCACCGCTGAATTATCATCCGGCACTGCATGATATGAGTGAACGAAATAAGCATGTAATCCATCCACTCCTTTGACAAAAGGATGCTCTTGTACGATCTTCAATTCGTTCCATCCCATATGTGGTACCTTTTCATTTCTAATCCTAACATTCTTTCCGGGAATTAGATCTAGTCCTTGAACGTCCCCTTGACCTACACCTTCCGATTCTTCAGATTCTGTCAGTAACATTTGCATTCCCAAACAAATACCAAACATAGGGATCCCACTTTCACTAATTTCAATAATGTTTTTTCTAAGTGGCTCTGCATTTTCCATACCTTCTGAAAACGCTCCCACTCCTGGCAGCACTACACCATCCGCGTGTGATACGATGTCCATGTTCGATGTAACAAGCACATCCCCTCCAGAACGCTCAAATCCCTTTCTAACACTCCTTAAATTGCCCAATCCATAATCTATTATTGCTATTTTTACAGTAGTCACGGTCAACTTCTCACTTACTCTATTAGACTAACAATCCAGAAAAAGATTATGCACCGAAACCGCATGTTAACTAGTTCTATTTCTCCTCTGTTCTTTTTGATTCAATCCACTCTACCGCTTTTGAAATTGCAGATTCAAAAATCATTTTTTGATTTGGATTATATAAAGTCGCAGCCGGGTGAATACAAATCAACACAAATCGATCTACGCCCGCAATATTTACTAGTTCTATTTTCCCCGCTTCTTCTGTAACTTTTACTTTTCTTTGAAGTAGATGTTCAGATGGAACCCGTCCCAATGCGATAACTAGACTAGGATTTACCAGTTGAATTTCGGTATGCAAGTGATTCTTACAATTATAAAGTTCTTCCTTGGAAGGATTTCTGTTTTCTGGAGGTCTACAGCGAACACAATTCGTGATTCTAATGTCCTTTCTTTCTATGCCGTTTTTCTGTAAACTTTTATCAAGAACAGAACCACTCCGACCCACAAATGGTTTCCCATTTATATCTTCTTCTCTCCCTGGACCCTCTCCTACAAATAACATTTCTGCATTTAATTTTCCATCCCCGTTAACAATCATAGATCGTGAAGCTACCAAGGCCGGGCAGCGTTCGCATGAGATTACTTCCGATCCCCTCATATTCTCCATATACTATAGTAGTTGTATTGGTAGCTTATGAATTCTGTCCCCTCTAAAATCTCTCCATTTGAAGTACAATCTTCTACTTTGAAAAAATACATGTACCTGGCGCTTGGTTTTGCAGCTCTTTTCATGGCTTACGTTGGCGTTATCACTCCTGGAATCCCTTTTGCTGTTTTTCTAATCACTGCTGCCTGGGCGTTTAGTAAAAGTTCTGAAAAATGGCACAATTACTTGTACTCCCATTCAACTTTTGGGCCCTTTCTTTATAATTGGGAAACCGAACGAATCTTCCCCAGAAAAGCACGATATCTAATGATGTTATCTATGTGGGTTAGTTCTACTATAATCTGGGTAACAACAAAATCCATACATTTCACTGGAGCTGTAGTTATTATTATGATATTGGCTATACTTTGGACCAATCGATACCCCGAATCCTCTTCGATAAATATTTCTTGAATTTCATGGACGTTTGCAACCTAACCCACGATTCCACCGTTTTCACTTCTAATGCATATTTGATTTTTGGAGAAAGAATCACTCTCATAGACGTAGGCTCAGATCCCGATACTCTGGAAAAAATCTACCGTCAAACTTCTACCATAGATTCTATCCTATTGACCCATCAACACCCCGATCATATCGGATCCTTGCATGAGATCATGGGTGCTTTCCAACCCGAATTATATTGTCACGCAGACCATCCTCTGCAAACATCAAAACTCAATAGTGGTCAAAAAATACTCATCGGCGATGAGTGGTACAAAACTCTCCACACCCCTGGACATTCAAAAGACCATTTGGTATTCTTAAATTCCGATTCTATCTTTACAGGAGATGTGGTCGTTTACAGTGACAGTGCATCCAATCGCGGTAGTTTCGGACGCACCGATCTACCTGGTGGATCCCGCGAAGATTTAATATGCAGTATAGAATCGATCCTATCTAATTCTTCTCCTAATCTAACGAATATGTACTCTGGTCATGGCCCCATTTTCCATGGAAATGTTGTGGAAGTAATTACTACTGCTTTAACTAGAGCTAGGAAACGAAAACCAAAATATAGGTCATAACACTAGTAACTTCTTACAACCAAATTAACCTGCAGCTTGACGTTCTTTTCTCCTAACTCGTAGACCTGTATACCCGCATTTTCGGCAAAACTTTGCATTTTGTGAATTTCTGGCATTACAACGCATGCAAATCTTTTTTTTCAACATACGTTTTTCTGCCTGTTCAAAACGCGCCATATCCCAATGTATAGTCTACCACAATTAAAACTTCCGAGTCTTATCTGAACAATCAAACAACCATTTATTCAAGAAAGATAAGCTTCTTGGACACTTATTACATCTCCCGAAGATGAACAGGATGCATATGATTCTAAAGGTTCTTTATTAAGTATTAAAAAATTTAATCCCCATCTGAACTTAGATAATATATTTCTAGATTGTTCTTCTTCACCCAGAATAAACAAAGAGGCAGCAATCGCTTCCACAGTCGTAAGTTTAAACGGCTTTCCGTAGTTCACCGGATTAGCCGCAACCAAAAAAGGCAGTGCCCGATGAATACCTTTCATAGAAAAACTATTAACTCTAGCACTTTCCCACGAACAATCCAACGCCACCAATCTGTATGGATATCTGTGATCTGCAGGAGATAGTGCAGTCTCGGAATATGGATTGAGGATTATTCCATATGGCGTCGACTTATTGTTCTTGTGCAATTTAGCTAATTCAAAACGTGCAAGCTTTCTAGCAGTGCATTTGGATGGATCATCATCACCTTCATACCGGATATGGATTTCCACATTACGTTTCTATGCTAAGAAGTGCCAAAAGAGAATCGAAGAAAGATCCATTCCGAATCCTCAATTTTTTGCCTGTGCAGTCCCTTTTTCTTTTATGGATTTGGCACTCTTCAGCGCAACGGCTTTATTCATGGTCTCAATGACTTTCTCTCCTGGCCCTAATAATTTACTTTGTGCTGCACATGGGTCTCAACATGGGCTTCGCCAAACCCTCTCCTTGATGATGGGAATGTTTTTCGGATTCACGGTTTTAGCACTTGCAATTGGAATCGGTGCTGTCTTCATCGAACAAAATGCAAACATAATTCAAATACTAGTCTATGCAGGCGCATTGTATATTGCATATCTTTCCTATAAAATAGCCTTCTCTCCCCCTTTAAAAACAGATGAATCTACTCAAATACTTGGCTTTTCTACGGGCTTATTATTACAACTGGTAAACGGAAAAGCATGGATCCATTTCATCATCTTAATGACCACTTTTGCAACTCAATTTGGAACTGGGTATGGCATAAAAATATTGTTCGTTTTAGTCAATTCAACATTAGGTTTCACAGCGCTGTGCACGTGGGCTTTTGCCGGAACACTACTTCGTAAAATATTCAACACACCTGGGCAAGTACGTATTTTGAATTTATCACTAGGATTCTCGCTTTTACTCGTGGCCATTTGGATAGCACTTCCCCACTAAGTCCTATTAAAAATCCAACACTTGATATCTCCTTATCCCGAAGAATAATTAATGCGAAGAAGAGACATTCTATTAGGAATTGGAATTACACTATCTGGATGTATCAACATAGGTGCTGAAAATAAATACGAGCCCGATTTAGACCTCTTTGATGGATATCCTCCATTACCTTCTCAAGTTCCTTCTAAACAGCCCTTTGACCCTGCCACTTTTGCTGTGGCGGAAGTCAATTCTCAAACTATACCTCTAGCACCTATCCAAACCGTTTATAATTGGCATCAAAGAGGAGATGCCCGATTTATCGATTCGAGATCTCAAAATCAGTACGAACGATCACATATACTTGGATCTGTGCTAAGCCCTGCGCCATCTGGAATCGGGTCTTCTGATCCAACCTTGAATTGGCCCAAGACTGATAGGATTGTCGCTTATTGCGGATGCCCACTCCACCTCTCTACTTTAAGAGCGGCTAGTTTATTGAATTCTGGATTTACAAATGTTTATGTGCTCCAAGATGGATTTTGGGACTGGCACGATAAACGGTATCCTTTGGCTGGGAATGATCTGAATACTGCACCTCGAATTTGGACCATCCATGGAAAGACAGATCCTTCTTTTTCTGGAAAAACCGTCTGGATACGTGAGTTACAATCAGGACAGGTAGAGGCAACTATGATCCAAACAAACGGAGAATTTATATCCGAGATACGATTTTCAAATATCTCCCCCACAACGTCAATTTCAATCGAGGCCCCTCATAGAACTATTGTCAGTCCTCTCTCTTCACTACTCGAAACAGTAATCGAAATCTAGTTTCTCAAACCTGCACCAACTGCACGCTCTCCAATCGGCTCACTACCCTTAATTTTTTCCAATCCCCCCATGTATGGTCGCAACACATGTGGTATTTCCACGGTTCCATCTAAATTCTGATAATATTCTAGAATCGCAACCATGACTCTAGGAAGTGCCAAACCCGAAGCATTTAATGTGTGTATATACTCCGCCGATTCATGACGCTTCGGACGATATCTCAATCCCGCCCTACGCGCTTGGAAATCTTCAAAATTAGATGCAGAAGAAACTTCTAACCATCGACCATCATTCTCCTCTTCATTATTCCCTATAGGTGTCCAAACCTCAATATCATAAGTTTTGGCCGAAGAAAACGTCAAATCCCCTGTGCAAAGAGAAATTACCCTGTATGGTAATTGCAACTTCTTGAGCACTTCTTCTGCATCATTAACTAATAATTCAAGTTGTTCGTAACTTGATTCTGGTCTAGTAAAGTTAACCAATTCAACCTTATTGAATTGATGTACTCTGACAATTCCCCTAGTTTCTGTACCATGTTCCCCCGCCTCTTTCCGAAAATTGGGGGTATAAGCTTGATGTTTTATTGGTAAATCTTCATCAAGTAAAATCTCTTCAGAGTACATATTTGTCACAGAAACTTCTGCAGTTGGACACAGCCACAAATCTTCCCCTTCAATTTTATAAGCATCATTGACAAATTTTGGAAACTGACCTGTCCCTGTCATGGATGCAGACGATACCGGAATTGGAGGAATCAGTTCAATATATCCTTGTTCTCTATGGATATCTAGCATAAGCGAAATTAAAGCATGTTCCAAACGTGCCCCTTCCCCTTTTAAAAAATAAAAACCCGACCCTGACGTTTTTGCACCTCTGATCTCATCAATTATGTCCAATCTGGCTCCAAGATCATAGTGAGGAATGATGTCCTCTGGAAATTCTCTTAAACTTTCAAATCCCACTCGACGAATCTCCACGTTATCCGATTCATCCATTCCTACCGGGACACTTTCATGTGGGATATTTGGTAATTCTAATAACCCCCTTTTTAGCTCTTCTTCTAGATTTTTAGCATTTTCTTCCAGTCCCTCTAACTCTGCTTTTAATTTTGACGATTTGAGTATGGCTTTCTCAGCAGCTTCATCTTCTCCCTTACTTTTAAAATTTCCAATCAGCTTCGATACCTTGTTTCTTTCATGCCGGAGGTCGTCACATTGGGCTTTCACAACCCTCCATTCTTCGTCCACTCGAAGTAAATCCTTCACCACTTCTCCTCTCCCCATATTCCTATTTTTGATGGCAGCTTTTACTATCTCTGAATTTTCTCTAAGATATTGTCTAGCTAGCATTATTCTTACATCTAACAACGAGCGCTTAACGAAAACAATATCGGGTTGTCACTAATAAAAACACCGTCACAACCTATACTTAAACAGAAAACAAAGTAAACATAGAAACTAGTTTCGTCATGGAAAATCAACCCACTCAGAAAAAACAAACCGCAAACGCTTTTGGAAATAGAGCAAACTCCTATCTCATTAGTAAAACTCACCGAGAGGGCGATGATTTGGATATGCTATCTGATTGGTCAATAGGTTCAAAATTGACACTCGATATAGCTACCGGAGCAGGGCACACTGCAAATGCAATTTTCAAAAAAAACTCCTCCCGCGTTATAGCCACGGATATCTCTCCCAAAATGGCACGCACTGCCTTATCTGCATATCCTAGTTTGGAAATGGCCATCTCAGATGCAGAACATTTGCCCTTCAATGACAATTCATTTGACACCATTGTTTGCAGAATTGCAGCACACCATTTTCCCAACGCCCATTCTTTTCTCGCAGAAGTAGCCAGGGTATCTGATGCCTCTGGAGTTTTTCTATTTGAAGATAATGTAGCTCCAAACACGCCCTCTCTCAACACGTTTCTTAACAAAGTCGAAAAGTTAAGAGACCCTACTCATATCCAAAGTCATACTGTAGATAGATGGACAAGCTGGATTGAAGAACAAGGATTTATCATTGAACACATCATTATCATGAAAAAAAATATTTCGTATATTCCTTGGGTCACTCAATCCAATACGTCTGAAAAAAATCTAACAAAGCTCAATGAACTTTTCGTCAATGCCCCTACCGAAGCAAAAACACTTTTTGACATAAAAATCGCTAACGGGGGCGTGAAATCATTTTCAAATTTAAAACTTTTGCTAAAGGCCATTCTATCGAACCAATAACTATACGTCCCCCGCCATAACCAACTACTCTATGGTGAATGTGACAATTTGGAATGAATATCATTGTGAAAAGAAAAATTCATTGGCGGAAGAACTTTACCCCTCTGGAATTCACAATTTCATAGCTAGTTTTCTCACCGAATATGGATATGTTACTACTACTGCAATCCTAGATGCCCCCGAACATGGACTCTCTTCTGAGGTATTAGACCAAACCGATGTACTACTTTGGTGGTCTCATAATCAAAATGAATCATTAGACGATTCCATAGCTGAACATGTGGTAAAAAGAGTCTTAGACGGAATGGGATTTATAGTACTTCACTCAGCATTGCGCTCAAAACCATTTCAATTACTCATGGGGACTTCGTGCCGCTTAAAACGACGAAATGCGGATGAAACCGAGCGTGTCTGGGTAGTTGACCCTGGACACCCAATAGTTCAAAACCTCACCTCCGAGTATATTGAATTCCCACAATCTCAGGTCTTCGCCGAACCCTTCGATATACCTAGGCCAGACGACCTAGTGTTGATTAGTTGGAACGAAGGAGGGGAAATTTTCCGAAGTGGATGTTGTTGGAAAAGAGGGAATGGAAAAATATTCTTCTTGGGACCTGGACACGAAACCCATCCAATATATCATAACCAAGATATCCAGTTGATCATCAAAAACGCCATTGATTGGGCCAAACCTCTAAACCCACCCCCGACTTACTATGGAAAACTAAGTGGTACTACCAATCTTGAACCCAATCAAACCTAACGAGGATTTTTTACCTCCCGTATCTATGAAGTATTATGGACCATGAGGCAGAAATACGCGGAATTGGAATTAGCTGGTGCGAATCCGGAATGGCAACTCCTGTAGTAATTTTAACAGCCAAAGAGAGATATGTCCCCATCTTTATCAGTCCTGACCAAGCACAATCTATTCAATTCGAACTACAAGGTGAACGAAGTGAGAGGCCACTCACTCACGATCTGTTACTTGAAATCATAACAGAACTAGGAGGTGCCCTAGATAAAATCATTATAGACGATCTTTCTGGAGGAACTTTTTATGCTAAGATCTACCTTCAACGTTACGTCGATGGAAAATCAAATTCATTTGCGTTTGATGCCCGGCCTTCTGATGCAATCGCCATAGCGATCCGAGCAGATTGTCCTATTCTCCTTTCCGAATCGGTGTTAGATGCAGCAGGACAATCTATTGGAGATCTTATATTGCAAGAATTTGGGAATACTGGGTGGGAGTAATTCCCCCCGATACTCACTTGTATACTTTAATAAACTGTATGTGCTAAATACAATATAGATGAAATTCAGTTATCCCTGGCAATTCATTGGACGAAGATCGGCAATGATGGCAAATAATGGAATGGTGGCAACAAGTCAACCATTGGCAGCTCTTTCCGCACTCCGCGTGCTAGAAAACGGTGGGAATGCAGCAGATGCGGCCGTAACTGCCGCTGCAGTACTCAATGTCGTCGAACCCCACATGTCTGGAATAGGGGGAGACATGTTCGCTATAGTTCATTTTAATAATCAGTACGATGCTTATAATGGAAGTGGTGGTGCCCCTGAAGAAGCCAATTTATCCACATGTCAAAAACTCGCTTCTGAACAGAAAACAGAAAGCGAGTTTCAAAACCTCGACACTCAACCAACCGAGGACGAACTCAAAATGCCAACAAAAGGTGGACTTGCTGTAACAGTCCCCGGTGCTCTAGCAGGATGGCAAGATCTACTCGAAAAGTATGGGACAATTTCTCTTTCAGAAGCATTTGAACCTGCAATCAAATACGCAAGAGATGGTTTCCCCGTAAGTGAATATATTTCTTGGCAATGGTCTTTTGCTTCAAATAGAATTACACCTTCCTCCGAAACCGCGCTCACTTATCTTCCTAGTGGTTCTCCACCAGCCCCCGGGGATATTTTTTCCAATACGAAATTAGCTGATACATTTGAGCTAATATCCAAACATGGAATTTCAGAATTTTACAACGGAGACTTGGGAAAAGATATGGTCGATATTGTACGGAAAGACGGGGGACTTTTATCTCGTTCGGACCTCGAAGAACATAATGGGGTATGGTGCGATCCAATATGCACTAATTACCGTGGCATCGATATACTTGAGGCCCCCCCCAACGGCCAAGGTCTAATAGCACTCGAAGCGATAAACATTGCAGAAAACTTTGATCTTCCTTCTTCTATCACAGATCCAGACCGGATCCACACTCTCGTTGAAACCTTCAAAATAGCAGTTTCAGATGGGCACAAATACATCTCTGATCCAAACATGGTAGATATCCCTATCAAAAAAATGCTATCAAAAAAATATGCGCAAAAACGTGCCGAAGAAATAGGTGACTCTGCCCGTTCTTATATTCCTAAAGCAGGCCCCAATGGCAACGATACAATTTACATTTCTGTCGTTGACAGCGAAGGCAATGCGGTTTCATTTATCAACAGTATTTTCATGGCTTTTGGAAGTGGACTCTCTTCAAATGGTTTCTTAATTCACAATCGAGGATGTTCTTTCAGCCTAAACCCAAAACACGCAAATTGTATATCTCCTACTAAAAGACCATTCCACACAATCATACCCGCAATGCTCCGAGAAAATGGAGAGTTCAGGGCATCTTGGGGTGTCATGGGTGGCTCTATGCAACCACAGGGACATCTACAAGTTTTGCTATCTTTGGTGGACTTAGGTCTCAACCCCCAGGCCGCAATGGATGCCCCTCGATTTAGATGGATAAATGGAAATAAAATTGCCCTAGAAACCAGTCGAATCCCCGATAGCACCGTTGCTGAACTACGCAAAAAAGGGCACGATGTCCTAGAAGAACATCTTTTCTTTAATCCAAGAGAACATTTCGGAGGTGGACAATTTATTTACTCAGATCAAAAAGGCACTCTCATCGGTGGATCAGATCCCCGTAGAGATGGGATTGCGATTGGGTATTAATAATTATTTTTTCATCCATTTTATTACTTCAATTTAAACCCATACCTAGCATTCTTAACAATATTATTAACATACATTCAACATGTCTCTTTTAAAAAATTTTTTTAAAGACAAACCTGAATTCGACAGAAATGTATCTTTTATTTACGGGGTGAGTGCACTTTCCATGATGGGTGTAACATTTATCTCTCCCGTTTTTCCTCTAATGTTTTTAGAAATCGGAATGACCGAAACGGATATGGCAAATATGATAGCATGGTTTACATTTCCTGCTCTAATTTTCATTCCACTTTGGGGCTTCATAGCTGATCGTTTCCAAAGAAAAATAGTTCTCGCCGTTTCTCTATTACTCTTCGGTATCTGTGGAACTGCTATCTTTTTCACAGACCATATGCAAACAATACTTTGGTTACGATTTGCACAGGGAATTGGGGTCAGTGGAATTATGCCCATGACTGGTACCATCATTGGTGATATGTTTTCCAAACAAAAAGATCTCGAAGTAGGGTCCCAGGGATTGAGAGTAGTTTCTATAAACATAGCCAAATTTTTCTATCCCGTCGCAGGAGGACTCTTGGGTGGGATAGCTTGGAATTTACCTTTCTTGTTTTTCTTCATAGCCATACCTGCCGGACTGTATACTCTCAAATACATGCCAGAAATAGGAACCGAAGAAAAAGAACATAGTACAACTTCTTTTGCTTATTTCCATTCATTATGGAACGCCCTCTTTAATTGGTCTGTGGTAATCTCCTATGCCGTGGTTTTCATGAGATTCTTCATTAAATATGGTGTCTACACATTCTTGCCATTCATGGTATTAAAATACGGTATGTCTTCTGGAGAGGCAGGCCTTGTTTTCAGCATGATGAGTCTGGGACTAGCAGCAGTAGCAACTCAAGTCAAACGTCTAGCAAATAGTAGATTTCAGATCAAATATATAGTTTTGACTGGTATGATTTTCATAGGGATAGTTTCTATTGGTTTTAGTCTTGCAACTTCTCTTATTTCTTTCTTATTCGTTGGCCTTCTTTATGGCATAACGGAGGGTTTCGCCGCAGGCCTGGAAACTAGCCTACTGACCCAAAACACTTCTCGGGATATTAGGGCCGGAATAGTCTCAATCGGTTCTTGGATCCGAAATTTGGGAAAAACCATATCTCCTTTATTTTTCCTTTATGTTGCTACCCACCCCGAATTATTCATCCCATTATCTAATATTCCATTTTTAAATCTGGACCCTGCGGCTATAGTCGGACCCGATCAAGGATTTATTATCACAGGGATATTGGGCACTCTCGGCGCAATTATGCTAGCAATTTTAATTGCCATTTCTTGGCTACTCAAAAAAATAAATTCCACCTCCTAACCATGCCCAATTCAAAAACTTACCCCTTCTG
>WTZT01000049.1 GCA_009889685.1 Candidatus Hikarchaeia archaeon HikBin4 | reverse complement strand
AAAAGTTGCTGCCGATTCGTCTCTGGAAACCCCACCAAAGGATATTTGGGAATTACTCCCTCTAAAATGCCCAGCACATCTCCCTCTCCCATTGATATTTGGTTCACCAACGTGGACTCCTTCAGAACAGAAATTTCTGCTCCCTTGTGTCCTATTGTAACAATTGCTTCCGGATCATATCCTATGAATGAATATTGTGCATGTTCCTTTATCCGATTTGATTTTTGACCCCCATTGGAGGCACTATGCGCATTCTTTTCGCCACTTTCAAGCAAAAAAGAATAGCTATTCTTCACTCCATCAATCAACGCAGCATATGCCGTCAAAGGGGTCGTTTCTGTGACGATCTTCGCTGATACATATACAATGCAAGGCCGAACAACTACTAACTCCTCAAACTCTTTAAACGATATTTCAAGCGAACTCATCATTTCCCCTCCTTTTTTTATGTACATTGGTTATAAATTCGAAAATTGCATCATGATCTTTTAACCCATCTGGTCTTTCCACACCACTTGCCACATCCACTGCAAATGGATCTACTAAATTGATAGCTTGGGACACATTTTGAGGTGTCAAACCACCTGCAAGTATTACTGGAAGTTTGGTCTCTTCTCTAAATTCTCTAACAGAATCCCAATCATTTGTTTTCCCAGTTCCACCCGCGCCTCTTTCCCCCTGAGAATCACAAAGTATGGCATCAGCAACGCCTTCAAGTTGATTAGCAATTTCAGCATTTGGATCTAACGAAACAATTAATTTTCCATCAATTACATCTGAAATTTCTTGAACCACGTCGAATGTGAAATTACCATGTATCTGTAATGCATCCGGATTTATCTGATCAAAAAAATCAAGTGTTCTTTTTGGATTTTCTAAAATAGTAACCATTGTTGTAGTCACCGAAGATGGTGTATTCGAAGTTAGTTCTTTCGCCAACTTCGCAGATATTTGCCTATGAGATTCTATGGGGATGTCTACAATAAACCCAACATAATTAGCTCCACATTTCACTGCAGCAGATAAATCATCATCATTAGTAATCCCACAGATTTTAATTTTTGTCATTATCACTCTCTGGGTTTATTAACACGGCGAGTTTATTTTTTGCAGACCCATCCGCAATTGATTTTTGAGCACATTCAACTCCATCTAAAATCGAATCCGCAATCCCAGAAACATAAATTGCAGCAGCCGAGTTTAATAAGATTATGTCAAGTTTTCCACCTGTCAGTTTTCCATCAATTATTTCAAGTATATCGTTTGCATTTTCTTGAGGACTCCCTCCTTTTATTTCTTTTAATGAATGCCTACCTACTCCAAACTCTTCTGGATTAATAGTATATTCTTTGATTTTCCCTCTCTTTATTTCTGAAACATAAGTCGAATCATGAACTGCTATCTCATCCAATCCTGATCCGTGTACTACCATTGCATTTTTAACATCCATTTTTTTCAAAGCCCTAGAAACTAGTGGGACTAGATCTTCGGAATACACACCTATCGTTTGTGCACTAGCACCTGCTGGATTTGTTAAAGGCCCAATTATATTAAAAATAGTACGCATCCCCAATTCCTTTCTAGGTCTGATAACCGCTTTCATTGCAGGATGAAACACTGGAGCTAGCATGAATCCAATTCCATGCATTTCAATAGATGCCTCAACCAATTCTGGTTCTGCATCAACCGTAACCCCCAGAGCCAATAGTACATCTGCACTACCCGACGAGGAGGAAACAGAATAATTTCCATGTTTAGCTATGACAACTCCTGCCCCGCTCGCTACAATTGCACTAGCTGTCGATACATTAATTGTATTCTTTCCATCACCCCCCGTCCCGCACGTATCTACCAATGGATCTCTTTTTGGATGGATTCGGCGTGCCACGTCGCGCATACCCTGGGCAAAACCCGCAATTTCACCTTCAGTTTCTCCTTTCGATCTCAAGCCCGTCAAAAGAGCTCCTATTTGCGCATCTGTAGCATTTTCAAATAGCATTTTCGCCGCGGTTCTTGATTCTTGTTGCGTTAGGTCTGTTCCCTCTGTCACACGTTCAATATAATCTTGCATTTTATGTCCTTAATGACTTTATATGTCCTTTAATGAACTATTTTGTACATAGTATTAAACTTAACGGAGCTCATTTCTCTTCTGATAGGGGTCACCCATTCAAATTTGGGCAGCCCCATATGGTCACTTTACTATTTTAGGACAGTTTCATTCCCAACAAGTAGTTGCAGGGGGCTTATCTGTCACGTCGATAACAAAAGAACCAACTCCGTTAACCCCTGAAATTCTTTCTCTTATCTCCTCTAGAACTTTCCATGAAATTTCAAAAGGCGTGACAGTCATGAAGTCATCTGTTGAAACAGCTCTCAAAGCAACACTTCTATTTTTTGAGTTAATTCCCAAACCAAATAATACAAAGATAGTCTGGCTAATCCCATTCACCCCGTTCTCCGAAAGAATTTCTCTTCCAATATAGTCCACCTCTTTCAACAAATCGATGTTATCCTGTGTCACAAAAGTTTTGATTTTAATAACCTCCTTAGGTTCTTCAAAACTATATACGACCCTGTTAACAGAATGAACTCTTCGGGGAATCTTCTTTGCAGCACTTCTAATATTGGACCAGTTCCGATCGCCCCAAAGCATTCCCAGATATGAATATGTTCTTGCGTCCCCTTGGACTCCAACGGTCTTAACAGGCAGAACGCACCCATTCAAACCCTCTTCCCGGGCAACCTCCGCAACCTTGGAATTAATTTCTTCCCAGTCACTGCTTTCTTCAGCACAGTCAACAATCCTTATACCCAATCCCGGACCTGGAAATGGCTCTCTCTCAGCAATTTCGGGAGGCAAACCAATCTGCCTAGCTGCCGCTCGAACTTCATCTTTGAAGATCAATCTGTTAGGTTCAACGACCCTCCCCGAATCTTTCAAATCGTCTATGAATTTACACCCTACATTATGATGTGATTTGATATTGTCCGCTCTGTTACCAACTCCCCTTCCGCTTTCAATTAAATCTGTGTAGAGGGTCCCTTGGGCAAGAAAAGTCTTCTCCTCTTCTAAGCCAAGTTCTTCAATAATCTCGCTTTGAAGTTCTCCAAAAAAATCCCCGATAATCTTCCTTTTTTTCTCTGGCTCATTAACGCCTTCCAAAGCCTCGATAAATCTCCCCTCTGCATCCACAAAAATAAGGTTATTAATGCCTGCCCTTTTCAAGCTAGCTTGCACTTCTTCATTCTCATTCTTGCGCATTAACGCTCCAATATAAACCGGAAAAATAGTCCCAATACCTTCTGTCTGTGAAAGAAGAACTGCGACTAGGCTAGAATCAACACCTCCACTAACAAAACAGATGACATCGTTCGTTCCAATAGTTTCTTGAACATATCTCTTAGCTTCTTCAATGTAACTTCTCATATCCCACTCACCAGGACAATCACAGATTTTTTTCACAAAATTATCTATGATGTCAACACCTTTCTCAGTATGAGTGACTTCTGGATGAAACTGTACTCCATATAAGTTCTTCTCTGAGTTAGCAATGCCTGCAACATGGACCTCCGTTTCCGCGGAAACAACGAATCCTGGGGAGAGATTTTCCCTATCAACACTATCGCCATGGCTCATGAATGCAGAAATCGATTTTCCGATACCTTCAAACAAAAGATTGCCACTATCAAGACTGACATTTGTCTCACCATATTCTTTCATTCTCCCTTCTCCCCCGACAAAACCCCCTCCTGTCAAATAATTCATCAACTGCATACCATAACAAATTCCTAAAAAAGGAATTCCTAGTTCGAAGATCTTGGGATCGATTGTCGGGGCGCCATCTTCGTATACACTCTTAGGACCGCCAGACAAAATGATCCCTTTAGGATTAAACTCAGATACTTCATCTGCAGATATATTTGAATCAACAACCTCTGAAAAAACAGAACACTTTCTAACCGCTTTAGCAATAAGCTGAGTATACTGGCCACCAAAATCTAAGACAAGAATCTTGTGAGCCATCTTGATCTTTTATTATTGTTTCTTCATGTTATGTGGATTGGTTATTATTTGACTTGAGAATGGGGATATTATTTCTATAACTGCTTCATCCCTGAATTCTTTCAAGTTCATACAGCCGGTGTTGCTGAGGGCACCTTTTATTTTCATCATATCTGTTTTTAGTGCCGGTTTGATCCTTCCGCCATAATTGACAGTTCCTTCCACCCCCTCTGCGAAAAATGTTTTTCTACTCTGCTCATATCGATCAAGATTCCTTGCTCTGTGTGAACCTTCTCCCCATGTTGCAACTTCGTACATTTCCGCTTCTATGCGTGTCTCTTTTCCTTTGTAGTCGAGTTTTTCTGCTGCTGCCTCGTAGAATTTGTTGAAGTATCCTCCCATCATTATTGCATCTGCAATTGTTAAGGCGATTATCATGTCTGCCGTTGATGATATGCCCCCGTCAATTATCACGGAAACATATTTTCCCGTTTTCTTGAAGTAGTCGTCTCTTGCTCTGCCCACTTCAACCAGTGCAGTCATTGGAGCCCTACCCGTTGCCTTCTCCCGCTGCGTTATACATATTGACCCTGACGACATTCCCACTTTCACCATATCTGCGCCGTTCTCCATTAGAAACTCTGCTGCTTCATATGTCACAACGTTCCCTGCACATACTGGAGCTTTGAATTTCATGGACTTATATTTTAAAAGGACCTCTTTGGCGAATTCATTATATGCATCTGATGTATCGATGACTACTAAATCGGCACCCGCATCTAACGTCTTCTTGACTTTATCTTCCCAACCTTTATGAGTTGATATCGCCACCCCTACCTTGATTTTTTCCATGTCCTTCCCGAAAGCCATTTTTTCCAAACGACCCTTCTTGTCCACCACTACTAATCTATCTATTTCTTTTTTCTCAAGGAGCTTTTTTGCCGCTCCAATCTCGATATCTGGATCATCAACTATTGGTAAATCTTTAGGCAAAATCATTGCCTTTGTTACAATGTCGTGAATCGAAGCTTCCGAATCCCAGTAGTGTTGCAGTGCGAACATTCCTACAAATATATTGTTCTTGTCAACGACAGGGATAGCTGAGTGCCCTCTTCTTCCAACAAGTCTCATGGCAATTTCAACAGTCTGATCGCTCCGGATGGACAGTGGTTCTTCAACAAATGCCATTTCGTGAGTCTTGATTTTTTTGACGATTTCCGCCTGTGAATCTGCTGAAAGTCTTGTTGGGAGAATCCCGATCCCGCCTTCTTTTCCTAGTACCAATGCCATTTCATATTCCGTAACTGAAGTCATGGCTGCACTCATCAGAGGGATTTTAAGTTTCAAACCTGCTAAATCAGTGCTTAGATCAATGTTTCTCAACACACAGTCTTTTTTTGTGAATCCTGGCATCAAACTAAACTCTCCAAATGTCCGTCCAATGTTTGGTGTGATTTTTACCATGTTAGTATCCTATCGTTCCGTTTTAAACACCAAGAAATCCCCTGTCTTAAATAATCCTTTGCTTTTAATCTTA
>WTZT01000048.1 GCA_009889685.1 Candidatus Hikarchaeia archaeon HikBin4 | reverse complement strand
AGTAATAGATGATTTGTTGGCAACAGGCGGTACCGCAATTGCAGCGTTTAAATTGATTCCAGAAGACCTAGTGGTGGGTTTTGGATTCATGGTAGAATTGAGTGGGCTTAATGGAAGAAAAAAAATCGAAGAAATTTCAGATGTCAGGATAGAATCATTAGTGATATACGACTAAAAATATAAAGTTCGGAAATGGTTTTTATGGAAAAGAATGTTACAAGAGTAAATTCTTCACTCGTAAATCTCCAAATAATTCTTCCTGTTCTAAGTAGATGTTTCCTCTTTGGGCCATAAATAAAAGTGCCAAGAATAGAGAAATTCTAGACCTATTGGATTGAGCCAGTTCCTCGAAGGAAACTTCGGATTTTCCATCTTCATAAAAAGATTGAAGGAGAATAGATAATTGAGAAATTGACTCCTCAATTGGTTCAACATGAGCAGTTCCAATAACATCTTTTTCAGTAGGTTCGTTCTCGAGTCTGAATTGATCACCAACATGGTAGTCAAGGCGTTGAACTCCCCTCCTGAAACCGCGAGGAGAGTCAGAAGTGTCGTATTGACGTGAAAGTTTCAAATTTGAATTTAGCTCGGCGTCTCTTAATTCGCGGACGAGTTCCTCTAGAGTTCTAGGAGAACCTCTAACTCGTTTCCTAGTTAATCTCCTATCAAGTTCTTTTTCAAAAAGGAAAAGTGGGTCTTGGCTTGAAATATCATCTAGTTCACTTGTCAGATAATTTTCCTCGACAAGTGGCTCAGGAGGGAAAATGACATCTGACTTGATTCTGAGGAGAACACTAGCGTATAGAAGCGCCCTTGCAGATGTTCGGAGATCAGATTTATCAAGTCTTGCTAAGAATTTGTCAGTTACACTCACGATGTCGATATCCCATGGATCTATTTCGCCGTCCTTGGCAAGTTGTACTAGGATGTTGATCGGTTCATTGAGAGGGTCGTAGGAGAAAGAAAAATTTTCTTCTTCACTGTTTATGCTCATGTGGGAATATTCACCTCGGTGTTGAGCGAGATTCCAGTGACCGCAGATATATTATTTTCTTGCATTACAACCCCTATTGCGCGTTCGGATCGCTCGAGTAGTGCAGATCTGTGAGACACAACTATGAACTGGGTCCCGGTGGCAAGCTCATCCAAGAGCTCCCCTACCAATTCTGCGTTTGAAGCATCCAGAAATGCATCTATTTCATCGAGAGCGTAGAATGGTGCAGGGCTATACCTCTGGATAGCAAATATAAAGGATAAAGCAGTGAGTGACTTCTCGCCCCCGGACATTGCGTTTAGTCTTTGAAGAGGTTTATCTCGTGGCTTTGCCATCATTGTTAGGCCACCAGAAAAAGGATCGTCTATGTTCTCAAGGTGGATTTTTCCAGTTCCAGCAGAAAGTTTCTCAAATATTTCTTGGAATTGATTATCAATCCCGTGGAAGGTTTCTAGGAATGCTTCTTTTTTAGCATCTTCATAACTTTCAATTCTTTCGCGGATAGCTTTTGATTCATCTGATAAAATACTTAGTTTTTCAGTTAGACCGGATAGTGATGAATCCACGGATTCGTACTCAGTTACAGCAAGCATATTTACAGGTTCGAGCTGGGTCATTTTCTGTTCGATTTCATCTATTTTTAATAACAAAGTTGGAAGATCGAAAGAACTTTTTTCGGGCGCATTGTCCATGTTTGATTCAATCTCAATTATCTCTTTAGAGAGTAAATCCGAAGTGGTGGCAAGATTGTCTATATGGGATTTTTGCAATGCCACTTTTTCGGATTGTGAATCTTTTGATTCCCGAGAAGTTCTGAGACGTTCGTGGACAAGATCCCGTTCGATTTTAATTTCAGTTAATTCGGATTCCAATTTATTAAACGAATTTTCTTTTTGTGAAAGCGAATTTTCTAGATCGTTTGTTTTGTTTTGTAGAGATTCGATTCGTTCAGACATGGTAGCTACTGTATTTTGAGATGTTTCTATTCGGAGATGGAGGTCGGAGATGGAATCTTGAATGTATTTGTGCTCAAGACTTAATTCGTTTAATGATGAATCTACCTTATCTATCTGATTTTCAGTTGTGGATATTGACTCGGAAAGTGAATCGAATTCTGCTGAAAGTTTGGGTAAATCGGAACCGACCAGAGTGGACTCTACGTGGATAATTTTAGATTCAATGGAGAGTATAGAAGTGTCGAATTTTCCTAATTTATTCTCAATTGTTGTCATTTGTTCATTTACCGAATTTCTTTCATCTTTGAGTTCATTGAGACGGGTTTCAAGGGGCAATGATCGGGAGGAAAAATCTTGATAATCTTTGCGTACCTGATCTAGATGATACTCCACTCCACGCATATTATCAAGTAATTCGGTTCGTTTTTCTCGAGTTGATTCGAGGTTAGATTCGATGGATAGTATAGAATCGATGAGAGGAGATTGTTGAGATTCTAATTGAATAATTTCATTGGCAATATTTTGAAGGTGGGCCTCATCATCAGTTAAAAAGCTGTACCTTGCACGATGAAGAGGTCCCCCGGTCATAGCTCCAGAAGATTCAATGAGATCACCAGAAAGAGTTACAATTCGTTGCCTGTCCAAGATGGAACGTGCGTTTTCTAAATTGTCGACAACAATTGTGGAACCGAAAACATGAGAAAAGATGTTAGCATAAATGGGATCAAAATTAACTAGATTAATAGCAAAATCGATAATCCCAGGGTTATTTTTGAGTTCATTTTTCGTGGGTTTTTTTATTCGGTTGAGAGGTAAGAAGGTTGCTCGTCCAACATTGTTTTTATTGAGATAATCAATGCATGTTTGGGCAACTTGGTCACTCTCAACGACAATGTGCGAAAGTCGATATCCAGCTGCTATTTCACAGGCATGTGAGTATTTTTTATCCACAGTCCCTAACTGTGAAACGGTTCCATGTACACCTTGAATATCACTTCCGAGGATTGACATGACAGCCCTATTAAAGGATAAAATTCCTTTGTTTTTTATCTTATTTTCGAATTCTGAATAAACTTTTTTAGATTTAGCTATATCGATGGAGAGCGAATCCGACTTATTAGTTAAAAGAGTTTTTTCCCGTTGTAATTCTAATAAATCTTCCTCAATTTTCAGTTGAGAATATTGAGTGGATTCGAGTTCTGATTGTAGATTGTCAAGTAAATTTTCAAATTCTGGGAAGCGAGATATGACTTGCTCTAATTCCGTGGAAATACTTTCTATTTCGTTTGATCTACGACGAGCTTCGTCGAGCAACCTATCTTGTTCACGTTGACAGAGGTACCTATCTTCTTGGGCAGAAGCTAGTTGATTTTTGAGATCGGTTGATTGATTTTGAAAATCTTCAAATTCAGAACCTAGATTTTCAATTTTTGATTGAATAGTATGTAACTGATTTTTTTGTGATTCCAACTCGATTAATAGTGTAGATTTGGTTAGCTTCTGGTTTCGAATTCGGGTTTCAATTTCAGATGAAGACTCTTGTTTTTTATCAAGTTCGATGAAGGCAGTTCTTCTGATGACTTCAGTTTCTTTAATTTGATTTAGCGTTGATAGAGATTCACCTTCAAGTCTAGCTATGTTGCCTTTAATTCCCTCGATTTTTTTAAGCAAAGAAAACTGTTCTTTCCCGCCTTTGAGCTCTACTTGGAGACTCAATTTTTCAAGTTCCAATTCTAGAGACTCTACATATTCGGATAGGGTTTTGAATTTTTGTGCAATAGTGGCGAGGCGATTTTCTGCAACGGATATAGATTGAAGTTGTTCTTTAAGCTCATTTGATTTGGTAGAGAGTTCTGCGGCCTTCAAATGGTCAGATAAAATCGATTTTTGCTCTCGGAGTTTTTGATATTTTAGAGCGACTTCCCGTTCGACGGAAAGTTTGGTAAGTTGTTTTTTCGTTTCAGTTATATGAATTTCTGCGGCGGATATATGTTCTTCAACAGTGGTAAGTTCAATGAATGATTTTTCTTTTTTATTGTCGAATTCTGCAACTCCTGCTATTTCATCTAAAATGAGTCTTCGTTGAAGAGGAGTCATTTGAATTAAGTTGGTTACATCACCCTGCATAACAACATTATAACCTTCTGGTGTAATGCCAACTTGAGAGAGTAGATCTTGGATAGAAGATAGCTTGACAGGACGGTCGTTCACGTAATAATAAGAATAATAATTTTTAGCGGTTTTTTTTACACGACGGGTTATGCGTATATGAGATGTATCTCCTATTCGGTCCGATTCAAGGATGGAAGTTAATTGTTCGTCGGAAAGTGATCTATCAGTATTATTTAAAATGACTTCGACTGTGGCTTCATTAGGGGGTGATGAACCGGATTCGGTTCCGGGATTATAGATAAGATCGGTTAATTTTTCTGCTCGTATTCGGGAGCTTCGGGAGAGACCTAAGCAGAATAAAATTGCATCAATTATATTTGATTTTCCAGATCCATTCGGGCCGCTGATGGTGGTGAAATCTTCGTAGAAAGGTATTTCAGTTTTTCGGCCGAAACTTTTGAAATTATCTAGGACGAGCTTTTCGATGTACATAGTTGCTCGTGAGTGGTGTGTTAAATGGGGGTTTAATCGCACACTCTATACCACTTATGGGAGTTTCAGTTGCTTATACTTCTTGGTTTTTTGATGATACAAATAAAATAACAGTATACTTTAACGCTTCCACGTCGAATTTGAAACAAATGGTTCAGATAGGAGAGAGTGATGTTGTTCCGGTAATTGGGCTAGAAGTTCATGTTCAACTTGAAACTGATACTAAAATTTTCTGTGGGTGTAGTACGAAAATGACTATAAATCCTAATACGAACGTGTGCCCTATTTGTTTGGGCCTTCCGGGTGCCCTACCTACGTTAAATGAAGCAGCAGTCAGAGCGGCTGTTAAAATAGGTAAGGCAATTGGGGCAGATATTTCGAGAGAGACTTCATTCCATCGAAAAAATTACTTTTATCCAGATTTGCCCAAAGGTTTTCAAATCACACAATATGATGAGCCCATTTGTACAAATGGGGAAATAGAAATTAACGTGGAGGGTGATCGACGAAAGATAAGAATTGAACGTGCTCACTTGGAAGAAGATCCCGGGAGTTTACAGCATATATCGGAAGGAAAAAGAGGAGATGAATATGTACTAGTAGATTATAATAGAGCGGGGATTCCTTTGGTAGAAATTGTGACAGAACCCGATTTGCGTGCCCCGAAAGAGGTGAGATTATTTTTGGCCAAGTTAGAAGAGGATTTAGAATATCTAGGTGTATTTGACCCTACGAGAGATGGGTCATTAAGAGCGGATGCAAATATTTCATTGATTCGTAAATCGGATGTGAATGAAGATGGTACTATTGATCGGGCGATTTTGCAAGCTGCAGAGAGAATTGAAATAAAAAATATATCTAGTTACAAAGGGGCAGAAAAAGCACTAGTATATGAGATTAGTCGGCAAAAAAATACAATCATGCATGGGGGAAAAATCAAACAAGAAACGCGACATTGGGATGAAAATCGGGGGATAACTATATCCATGCGAGCGAAAGAAACA